>NZ_JBNPXI010000005.1:19505-195224 GCF_050433385.1 Brassicibacter mesophilus | reverse complement strand
TTTCTTTGATAGAATATTCTTTAGTAAACTCCAGCATATGTTATCCTCCTATCTTAATTTCTTTGTCGTTATTAATGATAGGTTAACATAATGTTTTGGGGTTTTTCTATTTGTAAATTTTAACTAGCACAACGGGTTAAATTACTTTTTTATTGTATATGTTACTAAACATTGATAGAACAAAATATTTGATCTTTGTAATAGGGTTATATTTACTATCAAGAACGTTTGGATAGTAAATAATTCCATTAGATAATAAAGTTATTCTAAAGATAATAATCAATAAGTTTAGTATTTTAGCTTTACTATATATATCACTACTTATACTTATTTGTAAAGCTTTTAATAGCAATATTACTAGTGGTGATACAATAACGGTAATTATGCCACTTTGATAAATAATAAAAATTGTATAAAAAAACACTACCGAGAATATTTTTCTTCTATTTTGATAATAACTAATACGAGATTCTAGGTAACATAATATTCCTAATAAGAATCTAAAAATCTTCATAATATTGTTATTCAAAATCTTGCCTCCTTATAATGTACTCTAACGTTTCGCATGGCCGACGCCTCAATCACTTAGCCAGACTTGGCTTAGTGATTGAGGCGTGTGCTGGCTTACCCCAGAGTTTGACCCTTGCCAGCACGAACAGCCATGCATTGTTATCTGCAGTATGGGGCAGACTCGCTTGGATTTAAATAACACTCTAAACCCTTAGGGAATTACCTGTCTTATTATTTTTTTGCTAAAATACCTCTTAAGCTTGTCTGCGCATTCTATCCGATCTTCGGCTTTTGACATTTCTCTTTTTGTTCCATATAAATTATCATCTTTATATCGCGGGAATACATGCAAATGATAATGCCATACATCTTGATTACCACAAGGTTCATTGTGCTGTCTTGAGGATACTCCATCACAT
Organism: Brassicibacter mesophilus; assembly: GCF_050433385.1. Classification (NCBI taxonomy): domain Bacteria; kingdom Bacillati; phylum Bacillota; class Tissierellia; order Tissierellales; family Thermohalobacteraceae; genus Brassicibacter; species Brassicibacter mesophilus. Next base: position 194,295 of record NZ_JBNPXI010000005.1, on the reverse strand, counting down.
CCATATACTCCTTTAAGGGCAACTGCTACTTCTTTTTCTAAATCATAAATTTTTGCCGAAAGATTTGATGGTAAATCATATATATTTTCAATATGTTCATTTGGAATTATAATGACATGACCTTTATTGTTTTTCCACCAACCAGCTGCAATAAAAGCTGTTATGTATTCATCTTGAAATATTATATCTGACTGTTTTGTTAGAACATGTTCATTTTCAATTCCTTGAACTACTAAACAAAATGGATATATATATAACTCTGTGGTTCATGGTTGTACATTTAATCATCTCCTTGTATTAGAATAATCTATCAAGTGAGACCCAATAGAAAGACCATAGGCTCCGCTCCATCCCAAATCCCATATTGCAGATAACGGCCTGCGTCTCCGACGTCGCTGAGCCTTAGTCACACTTGGACTTGGCGAAGCGATATGGTGCTGGCTACCTTTGTTTTTGCCCGTGACCCATGCTGCATCTTCGTCTCAGAGCCAGCAACCTTTACGGAGACGCTTTGTTGTACGACTGTACCACGCCCCCAAAGACCAGAAGCGAGCAGGACGCGAGCCCTTTCAAATCAATATTTTTTTTAATCTAAACAATAATTACTCAGTAATTTGCTGTATAATACTACCTAGTAATTTTGTCCCGTTATTTCCTAAACTAATAATAGTATTAATTTTGCTTATAATTCCAAAAACTTTCTCTATTATTCCCTTATCTTTATCGCTATTAACTTTATCTCGATTCAATATCAAAGTACCCAAAGTTGTAGAAATACTATTTTTAATACCCTCAGCACCAAATAACTTATATTTTAAAAGCGATTCTCTTACATTATTTAATTGGAAAATGACTATTTGCTGTAAATCTTTATTTATATTGCACTCTAAAATAGTGCTAGTTATATCTTCAATATCATCTATTAATTCCTTAACTTTTTCATCTTCAATAATAGCTTCATCACTCATGTTCGATAAGTACTCTGCACAATATTCAAGGGAAGTCATTAATTTTACATCAAAATGACTTTTAAATTTATCTAAGCCATTGTTCAATACATTTATAGATGCGTTGAAATAAATTTTAGACAAACCGTTTATAACACTATTTAAAGTATTTAAGTATTTGCCTATGTTTTTAGGGGAGTGTTTTTCTATTTGTTTTTTTCCTTCTAAAGCCATCCTATACAATTCAGCATAATTAGAAAATATTGATGCTTTATCATTTTCATCAAGTGAAAAAGCTTTACAAAGAGCAGTTTCAGCATTTCCAGTTTGCTCGAGTCTAATTGTCTCAATTATGTTATATAATCTACCAATTACATTATCAGATGATACCAACAAATTTTCTCTTTCATTATCCATACTGTACATTTTAACCTCCATTGTCTAACTTTTATTTTTTTAGTATATTTTATTATTCTATATTTACTTACAAAGCCCTGCCCGCTAAATCTGAGCCACTGAAGGGAAGACCCTCGTATGCGTGGTATGTCGTACAACGTCTCCGCATTCGAGACACCTATCCCCCTTAGTCAGATTTGACTTAGAGGTGTAGGTGTGCTTTGGCTACTTCGAAGTTTGGCCCTATTTATTCAAAGCGAACTTGAATGCATTGTTAGATGACGTATTCACTAGACCACCTTGTAAAATTAATGACTTTAAACAATCAACCACTACCCCTGGTCTATCTATATGTATTAGATGGTCGCTGTCTGAAGCAATTATGAATTCACCCTGATTAGATAGTAATACTAATTCTTCTTGTAATTCACGCCATTTTTCTTCATACTTAATAGCTTCTTTTTCAGGTATTCCATTTTCAACCCAGTTCTTAGCAGAAAATATTTTATCACGAGCAATTGCTCTTAGTGGAATATCAGGGAATTCAGGTATGCTTTTAGTGTCTTCTCCATCTTGTACCCAATTTGCAAATTCTTCTGATATAACCTTGTAAAACTTTGGATTACTCCCAAACTCGATAGCATTCTCTACTTCTTTATTTGTCATATACTTCTGATACTTAGAAACACTATCTGTATTTTCGTTAGTAAGCTCTTCTTTCGATTTCAGTGAAAATTCATTACACAAATCTACCATCTTCTCTATTGAACATTTTGAGTTTATTATTGGTGTATCTGGATTATCTAATTGTTCTAAATTATATGAAGTTGAATCTAATAAAACTACAGCTTCGATTTCATTAGGATACATCTTTACATATTGCTGTACGCATAAGCCACCGAATGAATGTCCCAATAAAATAAACTTATCTTTAATTCCAATTCTTTTTAATAGTATATTTAATTCAGATGCTATATTTCTTGTTGTTCTAGATTGTGTAGGAAAATCACTCTTACCATAACCTAGTCTATGGTAAACAATTACGGTAAAACAATCCTTTATTTCTTCAATAAGTGGGTACCAATTATAAAATGAATTACCTATACCTGTCTCTATGACAAGTGTTGAATTCCCATTACCGATAATTTTATATTCAAAATTTATGTTATTCATTCTTCTCTCTCCAGTCTCCAATCTATGTATTAATAACCTCCCTGTAATCTAAGTGAATATGTCATCTAACTATTGCATTCCTGAACCTATGTTCGTTTTATGTGCTAAAGCAGATGAGTTCCGAACATAGGTTCGGGAATACCTGCTTATAGATGTAATTTCATTTTAACAATTTATCCAACGGACTTTTTATTTTATTAATATTTGCTTCAGTTACATGCGTATATATTTCCGTAGTCTTAGAACTTGCATGTCCTAATAATTCTTGGATATATCTAAGGCCAGTTCACCTTCTAATAAATGTGTTGCAAAATTGTATATCTATCCTTCCTGCTTTTTCCTTGTCTTATATGAATTAGCATCGTATCACTATCAATATCGTCTACTTTTAGCCTTATTACTTCGCTACCCCTAAGTCCTGCTGAATAAGTTAAGAATAATATTGATTTATGCTGAATGTTATTGACAGAACCTAATATTGCTATTACTTCATTTTGGCTCAAAATATTTGGCAATTTCTTTTCTTTTTTAGGCCTAGGTAAATCATATAATACCTTTCATTTTTTCAGTATATGCTCATAATAAAATTTTATTGCGCTCAATGCTTGATTTACAAAAGCATGTGAATTTTGCTGTACTTTTTTTAAATAGATTTAAAAATAGCTTAAACTTATTTACTATAATTCTACACAACTTAGTCATATCCTTTTGTTTTTTACAAATACTAACATATTTTTTAGCATTTTAAGCCATTAAATACATAAAAGCCAAGAATATCATATTCTTGGCTTTTGACTTATTGTACATATTATATTAACTAATTATAGTTATAGAATCCTTTACCTGTTTTTCTTCCTAATAATCCACCTCTAACCATTTTTCTTAATAGTGGATGTGGTCTATATTTTGAATCGCCAAATTCATTATATAGAACTTCCATTATAGCTAAGCATACATCATTTCCTATTAGATCTGCTAAAGCTAAAGGTCCTATTGGGTGATTTGCACCTAATTTCATAGCTTCATCTATATCTTCTGCTTTTGCAACGCCATCTGCTAGTATTCCTATTGCTTCATTTATCATTGGCACAAGTATTCTGTTAACTACAAAACCAGGAGCTTCTTCAACCTCTACTGGTGTTTTACCTAATGCCTTTGCAAGCTCTATAACCTTATCTTTTGTCTCTTCTGATGTTGCTATGCCTTTTATAACCTCAACTAGCTTCATCACAGGAACTGGGTTAAAGAAATGCATTCCTATAACCTTGTCAGGTCTATTTGTTGCACTTGCAATCTCAGTTATTGAAAGAGATGAAGTATTAGTAGCAAGTATAGTTTCTGCCCCACATATTTTATCTAACTCAGCAAATATCTTCTTCTTGATCTCCATATTTTCTATAGCAGCTTCTATGACAATATCAGCATCCTCAGCCATGTTTAAATCAGTAGTTCCTGTTATTCTCGCAAGAATCAGCTCTTTTTCCTCTTCAGTCATTTTCCCTTTTTGCACACTTCTATCAAGGTTTTTGTTTATGCCCTTAAGTCCTTTTTCTATGTATTTATCTTCTATATCTCTCATTATTACTTCGTATCCTGATTGAGCTAGAGTTTGTACAATACCTGATCCCATAGTACCTGCTCCTAAAACAAATGCCTTCATAAAACTCATCTCCTTTTTTTAAAATCCGACATTATTTATTTTTAAATTCTGCTGCTCTTTTTTCAATAAAAGCAGTCATGCCTTCTTTTTGATCTTCTGTTGCAAAGCATAAGCCAAATAGATCCTTTTCTATAGCCATTCCGGTTTCAATATCAGTCTCTATCCCTCTATTTATCGCAGTTTTTGCGTATCTCACTGCTATTTGACCCTTTGATACTATCCTGTTAGCCATGTTCATAGCTTCGTTCATAATTTCTTCTTGTGGTACAACTTTATTAACAAGCCCTATTTTCTCTGCCTCAGCTGCATTTATCATATCCGCAGTAAGAATAAGCTCTTTCGCTTTTGCAGAACCTACTAATCTAGGTAACCTTTGAGTTCCCGCAAATCCTGGAGTAATACCAAGCCCAACCTCAGGCTGTCCAAATTTTGCTTTTTCCCCTGCTATTCTTATGTCACAGCTCATAGCAAGTTCACAACCACCTCCAAGGGCAAAGCCATTAACAGCTGCTATGACAGGCTTCTCCATAAGCTCAATCTTTCTAAATGTCTCAATGCCTAGCTTTGCAAATATTCTAGCTTCTTCTGCATTCTTATCCTTCATTTCAACTATATCTGCTCCTGCGACAAACGCTTTCCCCTCTCCAGTTATAACCACTACATAAACTTCTTCATCCTTTTCAATTAAGTCTATTGCAGCATTTAATTCATTTAGTACATCTGTATTAAGTGCGTTGAGAGCTTTAGGTCTGTTAATACTTAATACACAAACCTTACCCTCTTTCTTAAGTAAAAGATTTTCGAATTCCATTATATCCCCTCCTTAATTTTGTGTTTAGAAAATAATAATTAAAGCATATTTATTTCTTTAGAACTGATTTAGCTTCTAATAAAGTATTATGCGATATATATCTTATTATGAAAAAACATTTAGATAGTTAAGTTTACTTGTCCTATATATAATTCTACCACATATTTCAAATATTTATATAATGATTTTTAGCATTTTTAAAATAATTAGTTTATTACATTTGTGTATATTTCAATCTTTATAGATGATTCTTCTGATGCTTATATTTTTTGATATTTTTTTAACAATATTCTTAAGTTTTCTTAACAAAGCAAAAAAAACTTATACTTCAAATGCGTCTACATTAATACGTCAAGTAATCCTAAGCTATTTCTTCAGACTCATGCTCTATATCTACTGTTGTAAGACTTTTAATTTCTTCTAATATCTCATCCCAGCTAAAAACTCTAGTGATTCCATCAATTAATGGAAATCTATTATAATTACAATCAATAAGCAGTACTCTTATTCCTTCATTCGCAAGCTGTACAGCATTCTCATACCTATCTTCAATGAATATATCACAACCTAGTTCTTTTGCCTTATCAACTTTATAATGACTACCTAACATATAAAGCTTATTTTTTGGTAGCTTATTTGCTTCAAACCACTTTTTTGTTGCATCTGTCATTCTATTATCTCTAGCTGTCACATAGAAAATGTTATGATTTCTATTGATTTGCTCAAGCACGTTTTCTACATTATCTCTTAATGGTGCATTTAAATGCATTTCCGGACCATGTGTTCCATAAAACTCACTAAAATCAGACTCAGATACTCCCATAACTTCATTTATCTCATATACTCTTATTTCTTCCACTTTAACATTTTTATTAAAATATCTATTGGCATAATCAAGCCAACAATATGGGTCAGTCATTGTTCCATCAATATCAACACAGATATTAAGTTTTTTCATGTAATCCCTCCATTTATGTCTTATACATTAATGATATCTTATTATGCTTAAACTGTCATTAAACTGATGTTAATTATTTAGAACATTATGGTATAATAATTTGTATGTGTTTCAATCAGAGTAGAGTATACATAAGGAGATGGACAATTGTTAATATTTTACAAAACGAAAAAGTACCTATTTGATATAATGCTGTTGTTTCTAATTATATTTTCAGGAAGTACAAGCTCTATGGCCGAAGATTTTGATGTAGATACCTTAAATCTAAGCAATGATTTAATGGACAATGATATATTTTTCTCCACAGATTATAGTTTTTTAGACTATGGAATAAAGGTTATGGCTGCTAATGAAAAATATTTATGGGCAGCTGGTAATGAAGATATGTCAACTCTATATAGGTCGTCTGACTACGGTGACACATGGGAGAAAGTACATACATTTGAAGCAACAATTCAAGGTATGCACATTACTCCAAGTGGTGTGTTTCTAGTATCCACTAGTAATAACAGATGGAAAAAAGAGTGCAAAGGCAAACTGTGGAGGTCAGAAGACAATGGACAAACCTTTAATCTGTCTCTTGAACTTAATGCTGGTGCTGCAATCAACTGGAATATTGCTAGTGATAGCGAAGGATTTGTTTTTGTTTCTGAGTACGGGTATAAAGACAAACCTAATAATGCAAGACACATATATCGTTCAAAAGATAGCGGCATAACTTGGGACATTGTTTATGCCCCTGAAGAAACAGAAGGATATCATAACCATGTTATAATTATAAATAAAAATGACTCCAATACTATATATCAAAGCATAGGAGATAATGTTAAAGGAGTAATAAAATCCACAGATAGAGGTCAAACATGGGAGAAAATAATGTCAGGTATACATCCAACAAGTGCTTTACAAATAGATAACAACATCTTTTGGGGTCTTGATAATTGGCCTAAATCTGGTATTTTAAAGTATAATCTTGACGATGAAAGTGTAAACTACTCATTTATTGCTCCTAAGCCGTTCAGTGGCTCCATATATGATATGATGTATGCTAATGGTGTAATTTATGCCGGACTATTGTCTTATGAATACAACGACTGGGATGGGTCAATATTTACGAGTAAAAACAAGGGTTTGACTTGGGAGCTATTTGCAAAATGTCCAAAGTATCAAAATACTGGGGTCGGATTCTACAAATTCACTACTTTAGGTGATTATGGGTTTGTTTGGGTTTCACTTCCTATAAAAACCAAAAATAATTTGCACAAGTATCAAGGTACTATAAGATTTAAACTAGTTGAGAGTGTAAATAGTTAAAAATGAAATCCTCTGCAGATAAAACATCTCCAGAGGATATTTTTTATTGCTAAAACTATTTGGCTTTTCTCATTGTCTTTCTACAAATCGTCTGACATACTTCATTCAACTATAACCCCTAATAGTCTTGACAGTAGGATTGCCTGAGCTGGAGATACAATTGCACCACTTAAATCTTCTATTCTTACTCCTATTCCTTCTATTTCATTGCTGCTTAAGTCAATTCCATCTAGCTTAGTTCCAGACATCTCAGACTTCTTTAAATTACAGTGTGAAAAATCAACCTTGGTAAAATTGGCTTTTTGAAAATCTGTATTATCTAGTATGCAGTTAGTAAATTTTATGCTCTTGAAACGGGAAAATCTAAAAAAAGCGTATCTTCCAATACAATTCTCAAATGCTACATTTTGCAGAGTTGATTCATTCAAATTAACACCTAGAATCTTACAGTTTACCATCTTCACTCTATGAATTATAGCACCACTTAAGTCAGTATTAGACAAATCACAATTTTCAAATATAACATCTGTTAAATCAATACCTCTAAATGAAATCTGTTTGAAAATAACATTCTTAAATATAACCTGGCTAAAGCTTACTCGTTCTGCAATTTGATTCTCAATAGTACAATCACAAATTATACCTAAACTGTAAGTATCCTCATCTTGAACAATATGGTTTAAGTCTATAAATCTATTTAGTTCCTTTGGTATCCTCGGTGCTAATATTTTATAGTTTGCTTTTCTGCTTTCCATCACTCTATCCTCCAAACATTTATCAGACATATCTTGGTAATCGTTTCTGTCTATTAGATATTAACTTTGAACTTATCAATTATATCATCTATGCTTACCTTACACTGTTCTCCAGTATACATATTTTTGAGTGTTAGTAGTTCACTATTAATCTCTTCTTCACCGATTATTATCACATATTCGATTCCTAGCTTGTTTGCATATGAGAGCTTTTTAGAGAACTTATTTTCTTCAACATATACTTCAGAATTAATGCCCTTTTTTCTTAACTTTTTTACTACTGATATTGCATAATTGTTACTATCATCCATAGGAATAACTAATATCTTAGTTAATGATGATGCTGAATTTTGTTTGAGCAGACCTACTTCTGTCAACTGATAGAATAATCTTGTTAAACCTATAGACATCCCTACCCCCTGTAGTTTTTGCTTGGTATAATATCCAGCTAAATCGTCATAGCGTCCACCTGAACATATTGATCCAATATTAGGATAATCATCTAGGATTGTCTCATATACAGTTCCAGTGTAATAATCTAAGCCTCGTGCTATCTTTAAATCTATCTTATAGTTGCTTTCTGGTACTCCAAAGCATTCCATATAGTACACAACCTCTGATAGCTCTTTTAGTCCTTTCTGAAACTCTTCATTATCTATATCTAATTTACCTAATGAATCCAATATTTCTTGATTCGTTCCATCTATGCTTATAAAATCTATTATCCTTTCAACAGTTGTATTGTTCAGCCCTTTGCTCTCTAGTTCCTCACGAACTGAATCAACTCCTATTTTTTCTAGTTTATCAATAGTTCTCAATACATCGGCACTATCAGAAATATTAAGTGAATTGAAAAGTCCATTTAATATTTTTCTGTTGTTAATGCGTATTTTAAAAGCATTTAATCCAATTTCTTTAAATATTGAGTACATTGTGCTTGGTATCTCTGCATCATTGATTATACTTAATTCACCATTTGTGATTATATCTATATCACATTGATAAAATTCACGATATCGTCCTTTTTGATTTCTTTCGCCTCTAAACACCTTACCTATTTGGTATCTACGAAAAGGAAATGTCAATTCTGGCATGTGTTGAGCAGCATATCTAGCAAAAGGGACTGTTAAATCAAATCTAAGAGATAAATCACTACTTCCTTTTGTAAATCTATATATTTGTTTATCAGTTTCTTCACTACCTTTAGCTAATAATATTTCAGTTTTTTCTATTATGGGTGTATCCATTGGTATAAATCCACTATTCTCATAATTTTTTCGAATGATATCCAAAATTCTATTAAATGCTATTTGATCAGTCGGTAATAGCTCCATAAAACCTGGTAATATTGATGGTTTAGTAATAATTTTCATTTCAATACCTCCTATAACATTTTTATTATAATACAAAAAAACCACTTAGGTATTGTACCTAAATGGCCGATATATACAAAGCTATTATCACCACAGATACAACTACCTACAAATTTAAGTAGACCTGTATCTACGGTTTTTTCCATGACACAAGCCTCTAGTTATGATAGTGATAATGTGATGATTTCAATATTACTATTAATCCTTTCATAACACTACTCCTTAACGAATGATTTTCTAGATTATAACATATGAAGCTTTTATATTCAAGGCAATTTTACATAATATGTTATTTAAGATAGGAAATCACTGCCGCCACTCCCACAGCATTTATTAAAAAATATATAAATACTATTATTACTGGAATTAAGCTTTGTGCATTTCTTTTAGGCTTTCTATTGTTTACAGCTACAGACTGCCCCGTTTTTTCAGAAAAATATATTTGTGTGTGCTGATTATCGTAGCCTTTTCGGCCTACATTACCAGCTCTTATAAATGCACTTGAATCATTCATAACCATATATGCAGCAACAGATAACGATAAAAATGCCCATATCATAAAAAACAGCTCTAGGTTTCTTACGTTAAACCAAAAATACGTTAGAATTTCTAAACCACCAAATATAATTGCTGTACGATATTTTTTCATAGCTTCCCCCTAGTAATTAATATTTACTCCTCTCGCAGCTTTAATTCCATTATAATCCATATATGGGTTATATTCAACATCTACTGGTATACGTTACTTAGTTCAAGAAAAGCAAAAAGATAAGACTACATCAGTCTTATCTTTTTATTCATATGCACCTATTTTTCTTATTTTGTCATATCTTTTATCTAATAGCTCATCTACATTAAGCTTCATCAGCTCTGACAGCTCTTTATCTATATATTTCTTTATATTATCAGCTACAAAATCAACATCTTTATGAGCTCCACCTAGTGGTTCTTCTATTATTTCATCTATCACATTTAGTGATAGTAAGTCTTGAGCAGTTAGCTTCATTATGTCGGCAGCTTTTTGAGCTAGACTTGCATCCTTCCAGAGTATACTTGATAGTCCTTCTGGTGATATAACAGAGTATATAGAATGCTGAAGCATACATACCTTATCTGCAACTCCAAGAGCTAAAGCTCCGCCGCTGCCTCCTTCACCTATCACAATCGCAACTATAGGTGTTCTTAGCCTACTCATCTCTATTAAGTTTAAAGCTATTGCTTCGCCCTGCCCTCTTTCTTCAGCAGCTAGTCCGCAATATGCTCCTGGAGTATCAATAAATGTGATAACTGGTCTGTTAAATTTCTCTGCTTGCTTCATAAGTCTTAATGCTTTTCTATATCCTTCTGGATGTGGCATACCAAAGTTTCTTTTAATATTTTCTTTTGTATCTTTGCCTTTTTGGTGTCCTATCACAGTTACAGGTATTCCATTCAAGGTTCCTATTCCTGCCACAATTGAACTGTCATCAGCAAAAATTCTATCTCCATGAAGCTCAATAAAGTCTGGTATTATTCTTTCTATATACTCTAATGTTGTCGGTCTTTCTTGAAGCCTTGCAAGCTTTACTTTTTGCCACGGAGAAAGATTTCCATACACTTCTTTCTTCATACTTTCTGCTTTGCTTTTTAATATCTGTATTTCACTTGATAAGTCTACGCTATTCTGTGATGCAAAGCTTTCAAGCTCTTTAATCTTATTTTCAAGCTCTATAATAGGCTTTTCAAAATCCATTACGCTATGCATTTCTTTCACCGCCTAATGTATGAATGTGTAATAGTTGTGACAGTATATTTTTCATGTCTTTTCTATGAACTATTTTATCAGCATATCCCTTTTCCTTTAAAAACTCTGATCTTTGAAACCCCTCTGGTAGCTTCTGCCTTATAGTCTGCTCTATAACTCGAGGACCTGCAAAGCCGATAAGTGCTCCCGGTTCCGCTAAAATGATATCCCCTAGCATTGCAAAGCTAGCAGTCACTCCACCTGTTGTAGGATCAGTTAATACAGAAATATATAGTAACCCTTCTTCAGATAATCTTCCCAAAGCTGCTGATGTTTTTGCCATCTGCATGAGTGATAATATACCTTCATGCATTCTTGCACCACCAGATGCACAGAAAATAATTACTGGAAGTCTCTTATCTATTGCATTTTCCACAGCTCTAGTTATCTTCTCTCCTACAACTGAGCCCATGCTCCCCATCATAAAGTCAGGATTCATTATACAGATAACACATGGTTCTCCGCTGATTTTTCCTTCTCCAGTTATTACAGCTTCATTACATCCTGAATTTTCTTTTGCTTTATTTATTTTATCTGTGTAGTCAGGAAAATCAAGCGGATTAGATGTTTTCAAGTCTTTATCATACTCTACAAAGCTTCCAACATCAGCTATTGCATGCAATCTTTCTTCTGCATTCATTCTGAAGTGATGAACACACGCCGTACATGTATTAAGATTTTCTTTCATATCTTTTTTTAATATTACTTCACCACATTTATCACATTTTATCCATAGTTGGTTATCTACAAACTCTTGTTTTTTTGTTTTTGGCTGTATTTCTATGTCTACTTGTGCATTTTCCTTTTTAACTGTTAGATCATCTATATACTCCATACTCTCTTTTTCATTTCTATACAATGTTATTGTTGCGTATTTTTTCTTGTGAAAGAGATCCTTAAGCATCTCATCTCTCCTCTCATCTATGACTATCTCCCGAATACTTCTCTTTCTATAAAGGATGTATCTATTTGATTTATCAAGAATTTCTCATTATTTAATATTTGTCTTTGAAAATCTATATTTGTTTTTATACCTGTAATAGTCATCTCATCAAGCGCTCTTTTCATTCTGTCTATGGCTTCGTTTCTGTTTTTCCCCCAAACTATAAGCTTTCCTATCATCGAATCATAGGTTGGCGGTATTTTATATCCACTATAGATATGGCTATCTACTCTTACCCCATACCCTCCAGGTACAAAGTAACCTTCTATTACCCCAGGATTGGGTCTGAAATTATTATCAGGATCTTCAGCATTGATTCTACACTCTATTGCATGTCCATTTATTTTTACATTCTGCTGTGTAATCTCAAGTTTTTCTCCATATCCAATTTTTATCTGCTCTTTGATTAAATCTACACCTGTTATCAATTCTGTTACCGGATGTTCAACCTGAATCCTAGTATTCATTTCGATAAAATAGAAGTTATTGTATTTATCTAATAAAAATTCTATTGTCCCAGCGCTTACATAGTTAACAGCTTTTGCTGCCCTAAGTGCCATTTCTCCCATCTTCTGTCTTAGGTCTTTTCCCATTATTGTACAGGGAGCCTCTTCTATTACTTTTTGATTTCTTCTCTGTAATGAACAGTCTCTTTCTCCAAGATGAATTACATTTCCATATTGGTCAGCTAATATTTGAAACTCTATATGTCTTGGCTGTTCAACAAACTTTTCTACATACATAGAATCGTCATTGAACGCTACAGTAGCTTCAGATTTAGCCATGTTAAATTTACTTATGAATTCATTCTGGCTATAGACTATTCTCATTCCTCTACCGCCACCACCGCTAGATGCCTTCACCATAACTGGAAAACCAATTTCTTTTGCTATTATCAAAGCTTCATCTGCATTATTGGTTGACTCCTCTGAACCTGGTACAACAGGAATACCTGCGTCTATCATAGTTTTTCTGGCTTCTGATTTATTCCCCATTTTCTCGATGTGTTCAGTATCTGGACCTATGAACTTTATTCCATGAAGCTTACATATCTCTACAAGCTGTGAATTCTCGGATAGAAATCCATAGCCTGGATGTATAGCTTCAGCTTTAGTTATTAGTGCTGCACTTATGATGCTTTTTATATTAAGGTAGCTATTAGCTGAACTCGCAGGTCCTACACATATAGCTTCATCTGCCATGTGTACATGAGCAGAGTCACTATCTACTTCAGAGTATATAGCTACAGTTTTTATTCCCATCTCCTTGCATGCTCTTATAATTCTAAGTGCTATTTCTCCTCTATTAGCAATAAGTATTTTATTAAACATATACTTACCTCCTAAGCTTCATTAAAGGCTGTCCGTACTCTACGATATCTTCATTTTCTACTAATATTTCTACAACCTTGCCTGAAACCTCACATTCTATTTCATTCATTATTTTCATAGCTTCAATTATACATAAAGGCTGTCCTTTTTCTACTGTATCACCTATATTCACAAAATTTGGTGAATCTGGACTAGGAGATGTATAGAACGTGCCTACAATTGGAGATTTTACAATATATATATCTTCTTCAGCAGAAACCTCTTCTGCTTCTAGTTCAGCTGTTCTGTTTTGTGCTTGAACAGATCTCTCTGCATATTGCTGATTTTCTCTTAAAGCATCTACGCCTCCAATACTATTCGCTTTTTTAGATATGCTTATCTTTATATTTCCCTCTTCTATATCAACTTTCTCTATACTAGTTTTATCTATAGTCAATATTAAGTCCTTTATATCTTTAATATCCAAAGTGAATTCCTCCCAAAATATTGTTATTTGGTTTTAGTACTTGGTACTAATAATTGTTACTATTGTAACACATTATTTGTCGTTTTTGCAAGAAAAAAGAGAGCTTTAACTAGCTCTCGTTTCATTATTCAATGAACCATCCACATAAACTGTCTAATGTGTGCTGACACTTACTTCATTTAAAAAACTTCGACTAGGCTCCCATGTCCTTTCAATCAATACTTCTACGATCTTTTCTTCATAATAATACACTTTTGGTACACGGTACGTAATCATAGACGGTATCTCTTGGGGGACACTTCCTATGTGGTCCGCAAGATTCTCAAGGGTAATCTCACTATTTCCTTGTTTACCAATTAACACTACATGAGTACCAATAGGATATCTTTTAGGTAGACGAATCATGAGTTGATCCATACAGATTTTGCCTATAATAGGGGCTTTCTGTCCATCTACTAGTACATGAAATCCTTGAAAACATCTAAACCACCCGTCTGCATATCCTGTTGGAATTGTTGCTATCCATTCATCTGACTTTGTTTCATAAGCCCCATCGTACCCTACAAAGCTTCCTTTTTTTAGCTTTTTAATGTAAAGAATTTTTGAACTAAAAGAAAGTGCAGACTCTAGTTTTACTGTTGATGTTTTCCTTATATCTTCTGATGGATATATGCCAAACATTGCAACACCTATTCGTACCATATCAAGAAAGCTATCTTTATATTTTAAAGTTGAAGCACTATTCGCACAATGGAAAATACATACATCTAATCCTTTAGATTTTACCCAATTAATTATCTCTAAAAATGCTTCAAATTGCTTTTTATAATAAGAAGAGTCTACTCTATTTGCAGTTGCAAAATGTGTATACATTCCTTCTACGATTACGTCATCTTTTTCTAGCATTGGCAGCATTGCTTCTAATTCTTCTTTTTGTCTTATTCCAATTCTTCCTAGTCCGGTGTCTATTTTCAAATGAATCTTAAGCGGTTTTTTCCCCACTTTATACAATCTCATTTCCTTCAACCAAGAAAGCTGAAAAACAGTGACAGACAAATCATATTCTACTGCAATATTTACATCACTAGGAAGTATAGGGGTAAGTACAAGAATAGGTGCCTTGATTCCATTTCTACGTAGGTGCAAGGCTTCGCTTAATATTGAAACAGCTAGAGCATCGGCACCTGCTTTTAGAGCTATCCTTGCAACTTGTAAGTCTCCATGTCCATAGGCATCTGCTTTCACTGCTGCCATAAACTTTACAGAAGAAGGTAGATATTGACGCATTTGCTTTATATTGTTCTCTATTTTATCTAGATGTATTTCTACCCATGTATCTCGATGAAGTATTGAAGTATCCATTATATTACCTCCTTTGTACGTAAAGTACCTTTGTTACTCAATTCATCTACTATTTCTTCTAATCTAAGTTCTCTGGATCCTTTGACTAAAATAATGCACTGATCCTTTATGATTTTTTTAAGCTTTCGAATTAATTGAGCTTTGGATGTACAAGAAAACACCCTGTTTTCTTGAAATCTTGTTCTTGCTGCTCTAGCTATGTAGCCCGCTAAGGGTCCTAATGTAAATAGATAGTCAATCTCAGTAGCATCTATATTTACTCCTATTTCTTCATGCATCTTAATCTCTCCCGCTCCAAGACCATTCATATCTCCTAGAATAACGATTTTTTGGCTATAATTCTTTATAGAATATAGTGTATCTAGTGCCGCTAAAACACTGGTAGGATTAGACTTGTATGAGTCATTTAGGATTGTATATTTCCCAGTATGGATTAACTCATTTCTCATCCCTGTAGCTTCTACCTTCAATAGTCCCTTTTGTATATTTTCAAAGGATATTCCAAAATGTCTAGCTACTGCAATTGCCGCTGTAGCATTATACATTTGATGCTTTCCAAGCATAGGTAAGAAAAAGCTAGGATAATCGTGCATTTTTAATCTAAATAAAATTCCCTTTTCTTCAACAGATTCTATTACTGGTTGATATGTATTGGAAAAATTATGACCAAAGGTTATTTCTCCGTAATCTATATCAATACTTTTTACTTTTCCGTCTAATAGTGGGTCATCACCGAAATAAACAAATAACCCATTAGATTTTAAACCTTTTAAAATTTCAAGCTTTGCTTTCACAATATTTTCTTTTGTTTTTAATTCTTCTAAGTGAGCCTCACCAATATTTGTAATAACGGCTGCATCAGGAGAAGCAATAGAAGTAAGCAGTTCGATTTCTCCCGTATTAGACATGCCCATTTCTATAACACCCATTTCGGTATTTTCTTCTAGCTCTAAAATTGTTAATGGAACTCCTAAATGATTATTAAGATTACCAAATGTTTTATGAGTTCTATATTGAGTCTGCAATAAACTGGCTAAAATGTCTTTTGTAGAAGTTTTGCCGTTACTTCCAGTGATACCTATTATTTTCACATTCAACTGCTGTCTATATGATTTTGCTAATTGCTGAATAGCTGTTAGAGTATCATCTACTAAGATAATAGGAATCTCGATATTAGGAATAGGCTCATTTTTATTCCATATAGTTGCAACTGCACCTCTTTTAATTGCTTCTTTCACAAACTTATGACCATTAAAACGCTCCCCTACAATAGGAACAAACAATTGACCTGCTTCTATCTGTCTAGAATCTATGCAAACACCTTTGATGCTAATATCAGCATTTTCTTTTTTCAAACCATAGCCTTCAACCATTGTTTCAACTTCTCTTAATGTACGTTGAATCATTTTTCCCACCTCATACTTAGAATAGAATTTTTCTGTTTATATCGTGAGAATCCGAGCCCGATTAGTATTTCAATTAACTCTGCATATGTAGTACCATCTGTTTTTTCCCACAGAGCCGGAAACATGCTGTATTTTGTGAAACCAGGCATAGTATTGATTTCATTCACATAAAACTCGTTTTTGTCATTAACAAAATAATCAACTCTTATAAGCCCTTTGCAGTTTAAGAGTTTGAACGCTTTAATAGCGATTTGTCTCATGGCTTCACTTATCTCATCAGGCAATCGTGCTGGTATAACAGGGACTAATTTTCCATCTAAATACTTAGCAGCATAATCCATAAATTGTCTCTCTTGAATATATTCACCTACAACAGAGCATTTAGGACAATCGTTACCTATAACTGCTATTTGCATTTCTCTTCCAATCATCTCTTCTTCTATAATTAATTTATGATCATATAGAAAAGCTTCTTTAATTGCTATTTTTAATTCGTCTTTATTCTGGCATCGATTGATACCAACACTCGATCCTAGCTTTGCAGGTTTTACAAAACAGGGATAACCAATGACTTCTTCAATTTGATTGAGAGCTTGCTGTTCATTTTCCATCCAATCATGAAGAAAAATAGAAGTATATTTAGCCTGCGGGATATTCCCTAATGAAAATAGATCCTTCATCATCACTTTATCTATTCCCACTGCTGATGATAATACCTCATTACCTACATAAGGAATATTTAATAGTTCAAGCAGTCCTTGAATATTTCCATCTTCTCCGTTTGTGCCATGTAAAACTGGAAAAACAATGCTTTTCTCATCTGTTCTTAAATGCTTAGATAAAAACTTCCCCAAAGAGCATGAGATTGTATCTGAACTATTGCATTGCATCTGTTTTATATCCTTTATTTCATTCTTGAGTATTCCTAAGCTACTCCATACGCCACCTCTTGTAATATATACTGGATGAACATTATATTTCTTTTTGTCTAACGAATTCATCACAGAAAAAGCACTTTGCAGCGATACGTCATGCTCAACCGATTTACCTCCGTAAATTACATAAATATTTGTTCTCATCTTTTCCTCCTAATATGTCCATTATTTATACTGATATTATACTGATAAAATTTTACAAAACACTGTCTACATTTCTTACAAATTTCTTAAAACATTCTTAATCAATTAAGAATTTTAGTGTTTCTAATGAAAAGATAATGGAATATCAAGTTGATATATAAATCTTTTTTTATATGAATCATATATACTTTTTTTCACGTGACAATCTATTCATTTTCTATATATTAGACTGGGTATACTTTAAAACGGTTTTTTAAAAAATTAAAAACTGTCCACAAGTATCTTTTATAATTTAGACTATAGTGCAAAACTCCAATATAGATTCTTATGAATATACTAAAAACATTGAAACTTAGGAAATATTATAGAAAAGAAATACAGGAAATAACATCTGAAGAACAAATTGATGATAAGTGCATTGTGTAATTAATTGTAATTTTTACAAATAAAAAAAGAGAGCTTTGATTAGCTCTCCTTATCTCCGTTTATCATTATTTTAACTTTATTTATCTTAACATCTTTTCCTGATCTTTTAACTGCTTCGTTTACAGCCATCACTATCCCATTACAACAAGGAACTTCCATGTGTGCCACAGTAACTCCTGTAATATCGTTATTTGTTATTATATTAGTTAGCTTTTCGATATAATACTGAACATTATCTAACTTTGGACATCCTATTACTACTGATTTTCCTTTTAGTAAGTCTAAATGATAGTTAGGATATGCAAATGGAACACAGTCAGCAGTAACTAATAGCTCTTTTCCATCAAAATATGCTGCTCTTTCTGGAACAAGCATTAATTGAACAGGCCATTGAGATAATTGGGGTTTGATACTTATTTCAACATCTTCTGAAGAAACTGCAGATGTTTTAGTCTCGTTCGCTAGCCTGTTTATCATCATAGCTCTGCTTCCCGGGCATCCGCCTCCATGATGTACAGGAGCTATAGGTTTATTTTCTATAATATTACTTAAATGCTTTTCTACTGCTTCTTCATCAAATTCATCTGCTTCTCTTTCTATTATTTCAATTGCATCTTGTGGACAATGCCCAAGACAGTTTCCTATTCCATCACATAGGTTATCTGCTATTAGCTTTGCTTTTCCATTTACTATTTTAATAGCACCCTCAGCACATCCTGGTACACATAGACCACAACCATTACACTTTTCTTCATCTATTTTAACTATTTTTCTAATTGCCATTTTATACACCCCTTGTATTTATTTTATAATCTAATTATAAACGATATACCTACTATACTATGTGATAACAAGCACAAAAAGCTGTGATATTCGTCACATAAAAAAACCTATCTGTCAAAGATAGGCTCATAATATTTAAGCTCACATTTTTCATCTATGATTTTCCCGGTATGATAGGATATGTTTGGGAAGAACTCTTTTAACTGGCTAATATTAATTTTATTCTCTAAAAACGCAATAAATGCATTTATCATATCAGTACTTTCCACAACAGCTTTATCATATAAATCATAGAAGCTGTGTGAATAGGTTTCGTCTTTATTACATGGATGGTTCCATATATTGCGAGAACTATTCATATAATCAATTTGACTATCTATCTTTCTAGGATATATAAGTGTTTTATAAGCTATGTCATCCTTACTTACTACATCAGCTACTGTAAGTAATCCTTTTTTTATACCAGAAGGATCATAAGAAAGCTTTAACACAGTAGTAAAGTCTTTGTATGAGTCATTTATATAATTTATTATTTTTTTAGGACTATAAACCTTCCCAATAGTATGTGCTAGATATCTTACTATGCTCTTAGGCAGACTCTTTCCCACATCTATTTCCTGATATACAGGGTATTTAAAACTTTCTGCATTCTCTCTTTCATTTAACAGTATAGTATCAATTATAAGCTCTAATCTTTTATGATATCCTGCAAATCTCCGTGTTTCAGTCTTGTTCGCGTCATGCGCTCCTGCATGATAGTGAATATATGGATGAGCATTTCTATCAAGACTAAAATGACAAATGAATCCAGATATATATGAGAATATTATTCTAAAATTATCCTTATCAATCTCTTCTTCATTAAGATATGAAATGCTCTCAATCAAAAAATCACCTGTTTTTTGAGTATGCATCATTCGACCATATTTTAATCCTCTTTTATCCTTTATACAAGGCCAGAAATCATTATATAAAAACATGTCTGGCCCCTGACATCCTAAATTAAAAATCTTTGGTTTTGAAGCAATTATTGATTTCCAACTACTATTTTCTAGACACTTTACTGTATCCTGCCCACATAATATATGGGTTAATATATCTGGCATACTATTTCCTCCTATAGCGTCATATCGTAACTATATATTTCATAGTATGCATTTTATTGAACTTATTTACTACACTATTACACATTAATAATACATACCTTATTCAAGCTTTAATCCATGAACATCAAATTCTTTATTAGCTAAATCAGATACATGCTTTGCAGGTTCTATTCTGAGTGTATCCTCAGTTAATTCAGCTTCTTTATACAAAAATATATTTATACCATCTACCTCATACATATCATATTTATCTCGAGCCTCCGGCTCATTAAGCCTTACAAATATTTCTGGCCTAGGACTTCAGCAGCTCCCTACTGCAGCTGTATAAATCGTCATCGATTTCCTTCCCATCATTCTGAGTCGTTCTTTTACTTTATCATCTAAAATAATATTCATCGTCACAGTCTCCTCCAAATCAATTTCATAATATTTATATTTCTAATATACCCACATACGGTATATTAAACTCTTATTCTATAATATTTTTGAGTATTTTATCAATAATATGCATGCTGATTATTTTAAAATAGAGTTTATTGTTTTAAAGATTAGCTATTATTGGTATATTATTTATAAGGAAGAGTATAGTATAGCTTAAAGGGAGGGTATAATTTGAATAATCTTGATTTCATTTACAAAAGACACAGTGTGCGTAAGTTTAAAGATGTAGAAATACCAATGGAAGATATACAAGAGGTAATTAAAGCTGCTACATATGCACCATCAGGTAAAAATCTTCAGAATTGGCATTTTGTTATACTTAGAAACAAAGAAAAAATAGAAGAAATGGTCGGAATTGTAGAAAATAAAAATGCTGAGCTATCATCATATACTTCTGATAAAGAAAAAAGTAACGCGTTTAAAAAGTATGTTAAATATCATACAGTATTTAGAAATGCACCAATTGTTATCTTGGTATATGCTGGTCCGTATCCTGCAACTGGAATTGAATTTCTTCAGGAAAAAGGAGTTTCAGATAGTATTATTCATGATTTTTTACGACCTTCTCCTGGTATACAAAATATTGGAGCAGCTATGGAAAACCTTCAGCTTGCAGCTGCCAGCATGGGCTATGGAACATGTTGGATGACAGGACCAAACTATGCTGCTAAAGAAATAGAAGAGTTTATTGGCTTTAAAAAACCAGGATATTTTCTTGCAGCAATGACTCCTTTTGGTGTTCCACAAGATATAGAATACGTTCATCCACCACGGAAGCCTGTAGAAGAGGTAATGACAGTAATAGATTAAAAGTCAGCAGTGTTCATCTGCTGATTTTTTCTATAACGAATAGGAAAGCTCTACTTTTACATTATTAATAACAAAAACTTTCCGTAGATGAGTTTCAAAAAAGGCAACATTATAATGCTTCTTTAGAAGCCTTTTTTATAAATATATTCAATCTATACATATTTTTATAGTTTTATATCAAACTATAACTAAATCTATCATTTTTTTAAGGAAAGTTCCTCAGTTATATATTCAAAACTAAATAGACATAAGAGATTTTCTATTTCTTAAGTATTAATATAAGGAGGTTTTTGTCGTGATTATTGCCAGAGCACAAGAAATAATTGACTCGCCTGAAAATATTGAAGTTCTTCATAATGGAAACCAGGTATGGATTGAAAATGTCAATACATCAAATGGTACTGCTCAAGTAAGAGTACTAGATAACAGTGAAAACATAGTAGTTCCTGTAAACGAATTAGATGAGACTGGAAGAGAATTAAAATAGACAAAAGAGCAAACATGCTCTTTTATCTATTTTTTAATCTATTTTAATATTCAAGCATAGTTTTATTACACTAAGTTCTTACTAGTTAACTCCTTCTTCAGCTTTTCGTATCCCGGTTTTCCTAATAGTGCAAACATGTTTCTTTTATAGCTTTCTACTCCTGGCTGGTCAAAGGGATTTACTCCTAGCAAATATCCGCTTATTCCACATGCTTTTTCGAAGAAATATATTAGCTTTCCAAAATAGTATTCATTCATTTCAGGTATATTAATCACTAAGTTAGGTACATTACCTTCTATATGCGCAAGCATAGTGCCTTCAAATGCCTTTTTATTTACATAATCCAAAGTCTTTTCCGAAAGATAATTTAGTCCGTCTATATTTTCTGAATCTCTTTTTATTATTATATCTTCCTTTGGATTTAAGACATTGATTACTGTCTCAAATAACTCTCTTCTTCCGTCCTGTATATATTGTCCCATAGAATGAAGATCCGTAGAAAAATTCACTGAGGCAGGAAATATTCCTTTTCCGTCCTTTCCTTCACTTTCTCCATATAATTGCTTCCACCATTCAGAAACGTAATTCATCGAAGGCTCATAGTTAGCAAGTATTTCAATATTTTTACCTTTTCTATATAGTACATTTCTTATAGCTGCATATTGATAACAATAGTTTTTATCTATATTTTCAGAACTATATTCCTCTGTTCCTGCTTTCGCACCATCCATTATCTTGTCTATATCTATCCCAGCTACTGCCATAGGAAGCAGGCCTACTGAAGTAAATATGGAAAATCTACCTCCAACATCGTCAGGTATTGTAAATGTTTCATAGCCTTCTTTATCTGCTAACTCTTTTAATGCTCCTTTTGCTTTATCTGTAGTTGCATATATTCTATTTCTAGCTTCATCTTTTCCATATTTGTTTTCTACATATTCCTTAAATATTCTAAAAGCAATAGCAGGCTCTGTTGTAGTTCCAGATTTTGATATAACATTTACGCTTAAATCTTTTCCATCAATTACGTCTAGTAAATGCTTTAAATATGTACTACTTAGATTATTTCCAACAAAAAATATCTCGGGTGTACTTCTTTTACTTCGTGAAAGTAAGTTATAGAATGAATGTCCTAACGCCTCAATTGCCGCTCTTGCTCCAAGATATGATCCACCTATTCCTATTACTATTAAGACTTGTGAATTGTCTTTGATTTTATCAGCAGCTTCCTTTATTCTTTCAAATTCATTCTTATCATAATTTACTGGATAATCCACCCAGCCTAAAAAATCCTTTCCTGCACCTGTTTTTTTATAGATCATGTTATGCGCGGAAATAACTTCTTCTCTTATATTGTCAATCTCTTTAATATCTATCATTGCATTTGAATAATCAAAGCTTATGTTGGTCATTTTATCCCCCCTGTATTTAAAACATTTATTCTAACTATATATATTCTACTTTATTACCACCGGTTATTTCAATTAAATAAAAAAGCAATACCTATTAAGTAAAGATATTGCTTTTTTACTAAAGCTCAGTTTAGGTGAAGTTTTGACTTCATCTAAACTCAAAGCCGTGTTATCCAGAAGCTATGCAATTGATGAAGAAGCTAAGTGACTTATAACAAATCGAAGATTTGTATAATCTACTCATCTTTATTTTTACTTAAAAAGTGAGAGTATTAGGATTGTAAGTTATCGGATAATATGTTTAAACTAATATCCAGTGCTTTTACAGAATGAGTTAATGCCCCTACAGAAATAATATCTACTCCTGTCTCAGCAACTTCTAGAATTCTACCTAAACTCATATTTCCTGAAGCCTCTATAATAGCTTTTTTATTATTTATCACAACTGCTTGTTTCATAGCTGCAGTATCCATATTATCTAACATTATTACGTCTGCATTTGCATCTAGAGCCTCTTTAAGCTGGTCAAGTGTTTCAACCTCTACTTCAATCTTCACTGTATGAGGTATTTTGCTCTTCACTATGTTTATAGCCTCAGTAATTCCACCAGCAGCCTTTATATGATTATCTTTTATTAGTATCGCATCTGATAGATTAAATCTATGATTAATTCCTCCACCCATTCTAACTGAATATTTATCAAGTATCCTAAGTCCTGGTACAGTTTTTCTAGTATCAACTATTTTAGCATTGTATTTCTTTATTCTCTCGGAGTACATAGCAGTTGTTGTTGCAATACCAGACATCCTTTGCAGTAAATTTAATGCAGTTCTTTCTCCTGATAAAATAGCTCTAGTTTTCCCAGTTATCCTAGCAATAATATCTCCTTTCTTTGTAACAAAGCCATCATCTATATATTTTTCAAAAATAATAGCATCATCAAGCAGTTCGAAAACCATTCTTGCAACATCAATTCCTGCAATTACGCCATCTTCTTTTGCTTTAATCTCTGCCACACTTAAGCTATCTTCATCTATCAGGCTATCTGTAGTTATATCTCCATTATTCATGTCTTCTAATAAAGCATTCTTAATTATATTTTCTAGATATAGCTTTTTCATTTAAACTCTCTCCCTCATCCAATATAAAATGACATCCTATGCTTTCCTTCCTTAATAGACATGCTTCAATTATTAACTTAGAAACTGTAGCCATATTTAAAACTTCATAATACTCCTTGCACTGAACTCTATTAAGCTTCAATCCTTCAAGTATCGTGTCTATTGCTTTTCTAGCAAGCTTAAGTCCCGAATCACATCTTACAATCCCTACATATTTTTCCATAGTTTCTTTTATGCTTTGTCTGTATTGCTCTATAATTTTATCAGCTATATTAAGTGAGACGTCAGTTATTTTGATATCCTCTAAAATAGTTAAACTTGATTCATCTTTTTTACTATTTATATCATCAGCAATTTTGCCTCCAAACACAGCACATTCTAAAAGAGAATTGCTAGCAAGTCTGTTTGCTCCATGCACACCTGTATTTGTACATTCACCACAAGCGTATAAGTTAGTAACATTTGTTTGACCACGTAGATTAACTTTTATTCCTCCAATAGAGTAATGTTCTACTGGAGTCACAGGGATATAATCCTTGGATATATCAATGCCATGCTCTAAACATTTATTGAATATAGTTGGAAACCTTTGTTTTAAAAAGGCTTTTTCTTTATGTGTTATATCAAGATGTACATAATCTGAGTCTGTTTCCTGCATTTCTTTATATATGCTTTGTGATACTATATCTCTTGGTGCAAGCTCAATATCCGAATGGTATTTCTGCATAAACCTTTCATTGTATTTATTTCTCAAAACAGCACCTTCTCCTCTAACTGCTTCGGATATGAGGAACTTCCTATCATTCCCATTAGAATAAAACGCTGTAGGATGAAATTGTATGAATTCCATATTAGCAACCTTACAGCCTGCCCTATAAGCCATAGCAATACCATCTCCAGTAGCTATACATGAATTTGTTGTGTTTTTATATACTTCACCAATACCTCCAGTTGATATGACTGTATTTTTAGATAAAACACTTATTACCTGATTATCCTTTAACACTTCAACCCCTATACATCTTTCATTATTTTTAATCAGGTCAATTGCCATAGTATTTTCCCATAGTACAATATTATCTCTTCTTCTCAACTCACATACTAGAGCTTCCATTATTTCTTTGCCTGTCGCATCTCCACCTGCATGAAGTATCCTTCTTCTGCTATGCCCACCCTCCATAGTTGTTTTTATGCTTCCATTTTCGTCTTTATCAAAGTTAACTCCTAGTTTAATCATTTCTGCAACTGCTAATGCCCCATTATTTACTAACACATCAACAGCCTTTACATCGTTCACTCGTGAACCTGCTTTTAGAGTATCTCTTACATGAAGGATAAAGCTATCGTCTTTTTTAGTACAGGCAGCTATTCCCCCTTGTGCTAAAGAACTATTATTTTCACTTATAAGCTCTTTAGATATGATTATGATTCGGAAATTTGAATCTAGTTCTAGAGCAGTATATACCCCTGCTAACCCTGCTCCAATTATTACCACATCAGCATAAAACTTTTCCATTAAACATCACCCCTAGCTGAACTTTAACATATCATCAAGCGACTTCAATGCTTTTCCTCTTATATTTTCATCTACAGTTATCTGATGTTTTTCATATTGTAAAGCAGATAGAACATCTTCTAGGCTTGTTTTTTTCATATTATAGCAAACAAGTGATGGAGAAATCATATAAAAGTTTTTATCTGGATTATCTTGTCTAAGTTTATGCAATACGCCCATTTCAGTTCCTATCCAAAAACTTTTGGATTTAGATTTATTAGCATATTCAATTATCTGAGATGTGCTGCCTACAAAATCTGCAAGACTTACTATCTCACTACTGCACTCTGGATGAACTAAAACCTCAGCATCTGGATGTGCTTTTTTGGCCTTAACCGCATCTTCAGTTCTTGTTCTCTGATGAGTTATGCAAAATCCTGGCCATAAATCAATGATTTTATCCTTTACCCTATCTCTTATATACCCTCCAAGATTTTTATCTGGAACAAATAGAATTCTATCCGTATCAATGCTTTGAACTATTTTTAGCGCATTTGATGATGTACAGCAAATATCGCTTTCAGCCTTAACCTCTGCTGATGAATTAACATAACACACTATTTTTGTATCAGGGTGTTTGATTTTATAGTTTCTTAAATCTTCTGCAGTTATCATGTCCGCCATAGGACATCCTGCATCTTTTACAGGAAGTAATACTATTTTGTCTGGTGAAAGTATTTTTGCACTTTCTGCCATAAAATGAACGCCGCAAAATACTATCATCTCACAGTATGTTTTTGCAGCTGCTCTACTTAATGCTAAAGAGTCACCAACTATATCTGCAATATCCTGAACTTCGGGAATCTGATAATTATGAGCAAGAACTATAGCATTTTTCTCTTTTTTAAGTGTATTTATTTCATCTATAATTTTATTTTTATCCATATCATTACCCCTTTGCATCAATGTGTTTACATCTGTCTTGTCACTTACATGTATACAGTATAGCACTTTATTATGTCCTAATCAATGTACGTTAAAATAGTATCAAAAAAGTAAAAAATACCAGCAATATATCTGCCGGTATCATAATGCTGATATTATATCAAATTAAGCTTCTTATCCAGTTCAAGCTCTTATATGCATTTTTTAAAAACTCGCTAGGCTTTTCTTCATGACTTCTTGAAACCGTCTCAAGCGTCATAAATCCTGTATAACTGACTTTAGGGAAATTATCACATACCTTTTTCCAATCAATATTTCCTTCGCCAGGCAGCCAATGTCTATCTTTAATCCCATCATTATCCGACAAATGAGTTGATACTAGCAGATGACCCCATTTTTTTAAAATCTCAACCTTATTCTTGCTGTACATCCAATCATGAGATGAATCATAGCAAAAACCAAGGTTTGGAGATTGTATTTCATTAAAAACAAAGTCAATATAATCAACACGATTTATGTTTTCAATAGCTAAGGTTACTCCTAATTCTTCTGCTCTTCTAACCATTTTATTTATACTTTCTATCCCGTACTTATTAGGTAAAGGTAATTTTTCTCCATCTGTTATGTGCATAACCATAACAGGTATATTATGCTTATAGCAATCTGATAACCAATCCAAGTGTTTGAATAAAGCTTCTTTGCGAGATGAATAGCTATCACTCCAGATATTATTGCATCCTTCATATGGTACATGAATATTCTCAAGCACTAATCCACTATCTCTGACTATTTTAGGCATGTCTTCTTTTTTAATTTTTTCTGTTCCAACTTCGTCTTCCCACCAAATTGTAGTAGCATCAAATTTTGCTTCCTTTATTAGTTTAAGTCTTTCAGGTAATGGAAGCACAAATCCAAACCACGAAAATATTCCCAATAAATATTTTTTTTCTTTTTCAATATCATGCATCATATTTTCACCCTACCCCATTATATAAAAAAAAGGACTGGTGTTCCAGTCCTTAAGATGCTCTTTTACCTCCCAAATCCGGACGTGTAGGTTGAGGCGGGCTAAAGTCAGACATAATATATTCATAAATCAATTTCTCTACAGATATTCCTTGATGTCTTAGCCCCTCATTCCCAAACAGTACATTAAATTCTAAAATGTAGTACCTATCTCCGACTACTACTACATCAAATCCAGCATGATTTATACCTAGTGTTTTAGCGATCTTATCAACTAGAATAATAGCTTCATTAGGAATATTTTCAAAGCTATAGCTTCCCCCTTTTGCAATATTATTATGAAAGCTTCCTTCTTGCGCTATTCTCCAATAGGCTGAAACCACTTTGTTTCCGACATATACCACTCTTAAGTCTCTATCAATAGGAAGTTTTTCTTGTATATATAAAGTATCATTGTTCTCTATATAGCTTCTTAATTCCTTTCGATTCTGAATAAGAAATACTCCTTGTCCCATTGAATTTTTTGATTCTTTAGCAACACATGGATATCCAAACTCTTCTTCAACTATATCTATAGTCGAGTCACCTGAACTCATTATCCTTGTGTATGGTACATTCTGAGGAAAAGAGGCCATTAATCCTCTAGTCATTTCTATTTTGTTATGACCAAGATGATATGTGTTGACATTTGGAAATATTCTTTTATTAAGACTATATACTAATAAATTTACTTGCCAGTACTCAGGAAACAGTATATAATCTGCATCTTTAATCTTGTCTATTTCTCTAAAAATATTTTCTGGCTTTATATATGTTGCTCCCGGTATTCCTATAGTTCTATACGCATTAAATGATACTATATTCACTATTTCACCTTCCCAAAAAAAGAATCAATGATAAAATATATTACATTTTTATACAGAAAGTGTCAAGAGTTTTTTTTATACTAAAAAAACCAGGCTTAAGCCTGGTTGTAATGCGTTATATTACCTTTATTTTGAGTAGCGCAAAGTCGTCATCAAGTTCTTGCTGATTAAATCTATCGACATTATTTTCAATCTCAGTAATTAAATTCTCTTCATCAGAATTCTTAACTATATCAACCAATCTGTTTAATCCAAAAAACTCTCCTTCTTCATTTCTGGCTTCTATGACTCCATCAGTATAGAATAGAATTGAATCACCCTTCCCTAATATAACACATTGTTCTTCATACTCAATGTTATTGAAAAGGTATGTTATAGGGTATCCTTTAGCTTCTAAAAGCTCAACCTTATTCTCTCGAAAATGTAATGGTATACAATTATGACCTCCATTGGTATATCTAAAGCTATTATCTCGATTATCAAAAACTCCATAGAATATTGTAAAATACTTATCGTCATCTAAATTTAAGTCAAGAAATCTTTTATGAAGCTCGCTTATAGCTTTACTAGGACTTAAGTATTCATATTTTATGGCTTTAATAGTTTGTCTTATAAACATAGTCATTATTGCTGCAGTTATACCATGTCCTACAACATCGCTTATATATATACCTGTATGGTTATCATCAATTCTATATATATCAAATATATCACCGCTTAGCATCTCTGATGGCTTATAGGAATAATCCACTCTGAAAGGCCCGAAATCACCTTTTTGTGGCAGTACTTTCTTTTGTATTGTTCTAGCAAAGAAAAGATCCTTGCTCATCTTTTCGTTCCTTTTTAAGATTTCTTTTTCTAGTTTTCTTTCTCTAGTCACATCTCTAAATACTTCAACGGCAGCATAAATGTTATCATTTAAATCTCTTACAGGGGAACTTTTCACCGAAAAAATTCTATCACCAATAATCTCTTCCTTTTCTGCTATCTGTCCTGTGCTTATAGTAGTTTCAGTAATACATCTTTTACATGCACAACTTTTGCCTAGGGCAGAGTAACACCTTGTGCCAACAATATCCTTTCCTAAAGCTTCTTCCATAGATTTATTGGCGTAGATTATTATACCATTGTTATCTATAACTCTAACCCAATCTACCATACCATCTAGGATGTCAAAAGTAAGCCTTCTATGACTTTTTATTTTTTCATGCAATAAAGTACTTCTACTCTCTTGTAGCATATTTTCCCCCTCTTTAAATTCTATTGTATTAAACGATACAAAATTGAATTTAAAATGCTTTACTGTATTATATCATAGAATATTTGTTTGTGTATTACATATTTTATATTTAGGACAAAAGTTGTAATTTCTTCCTACAATTTGTTGTTTTTGTGAATTTCATACTTTTGTCTAGCTAAAATTTTAGATATATTTTTATCTTCCAAAATATTATCTAAATTATGTAGCCCTAATCCTGTTAATATTTTTGTCACATTTACATTATCAAATGGGGTCATTATTAGTGAATCTTCACCCACATCATTAGCAATTTTAGTACCCTTTTCAACATCAATGTTTGTTCTTGGTCCCCCTACGCATCCACCCTTGCATCCCATACCTTCTATGAAGTTTGCATTAACCTTTTGGCTCGTAAGCTCATCTAATATATGCTTACATTCTGTCACACCATCTACTCTCTTTGGATTAAATTTTATAAGTCTTCTAGGTGCTATTCTATTAACTGCTGTTTTCACCGAGAAGCTTACTCCTCCAGTTCTTGCATATACTCTTCCTCCATAAGATGCTTGATCCTTATCATCACCTGGAAGATCTTCTAGCCTTATTTCCAGAGCATTAAAGACCTCTCTTAATTCTCTATATGTGAGAACAAAATCAATATCTTCCTTAAATTTATCTTCCTTTGCCTCAGCCTTTTTTGCTATACAAGGTCCTATAAATACAACTTTAGAACCAGGATATAATATTTTTAGTATTCTTCCAGCAGCAACCATTGGAGATATTGATGGAACCATACTATCCATTAGCTTGTGGTAATGCTTTTCAACCATGTTTACCC
The DNA here is from genome assembly GCF_050433385.1 of Brassicibacter mesophilus. NCBI lineage: Bacteria > Bacillati > Bacillota > Tissierellia > Tissierellales > Thermohalobacteraceae > Brassicibacter > Brassicibacter mesophilus. The sequence goes on along the minus strand of NZ_JBNPXI010000005.1, from coordinate 163,602 downwards.
ATACAGGACAACAGCAGCTAGTGATAAAAAAGTCATTTTCGCTTTTGACTAAATGGTTAAATTCATATGCTTCTTTAATAGTCAATATATCTGCAAATAATGCTACTTCTACCATATCCTCAAAACCAATTAGTTTAAGTGCAGTTCTTAATTGGCCCAAACTAATATTATCACCAAACTGTCCAGCTATAGAAGGGGCAGCTGCAGCGAATACTTTTTCTTCTTTATTTTTTAGAATATCTATTAGTGGTACAAATTCTATTTTGTCTGCTATGGCACCGAATGAACAGCTTGAAACGCATTGCCCGCAACTTAAGCATTTATTGTTTTCAATAACTGGTCCTTCACTTCTTCTATATATGTGAGCTTCATACAGACAGGATTCATAGCATTCATTATCCTCTATATTTTCATCACAGTATTGGCACGCACCATTTATTTTAGCTATAATTGGACCATCCACTGATTTTAAATTCTTTGTCAAATCTACCTCATCAGAGAACTCTACGTCTCCTCTTGTATTTAATCCCATTGCTAGCCTTATATGATCTCTAATAAATGGTCTATCTTCATCATTAAACCCATATTTGGCTTTTATGCGGTCTTCTAGTTTGTTTAAATCTATACTTTGCAAAGCATTCCAGCTTTGCTTGACAATTTCTTTAAATATATCCATTCTTTTATCTTGAAAGTCAGTAAATGCACTGTTCATTTATACACCCCTATAAGATATATTGACATAGCAAAAGTATGTTTATCATACTATTATAATGGTTTAAAAAATATTTTTTATTCAGATAGCTAGTGTTAGTATCCATTAAAGAATAAAGTATAAAGACTTAATTCCTATTGCTTAGCTTGATAAAAATATTATATAATTCCAATATAGAAGGAGGTGGAAAAATGGATAACTTAAATCAAACTTCATATGCTACTCCAGATAAAACTATACTTGAAACGCTTAGTAAATGGGCTGGTTTTGTTGGTATTATGACAATAATCTCAGGGGCACTAACATGCCTTTCAGCAATATTTACTTTAGGTATTTCACTTATTCCTGGAATCATAACTATTATCTTAGGAGTAAAACTTAGAAACACAAAAACTTCAGTAGATAAGTACTTAACGGGAGATGCAATGGAAGTGAATGGCATTTTCGAAAGTATGGGATCTTACCTAAAAATTCAAGGTATTCTAATAATCGTTAGCTTAGCTCTTGTTGTTTTAGGTATAGTACTTGGTAGTGTATTTATGGCTACATTTATGAATCAAATGGGTGGTTTCTATTAAATAAAATAGCAGGATATCCTGCTATTTTATTTTTTGCTAAATTCAACTTCTTCGAACCCTTCTTCTGTATATCTGGCTAAAGTATATATGAGGTCTGATAATCTATTTACATATTTTATTAGGTGTGAATTAACTTCAACATCCTTGGACAATGATATTATTCTTCTCTCTGCCCTCCTGCAAATTGTTCTAGCTACATGAAGAAAACCAGACGATTTTCCAGCTCCAGGTATTACAAAGTGATCAGGCTTTTTAAAAGCTGTCATGTATTTGTCTATCTTATTCTCTAGTAAAATAACATCTTCTTCAGTAATTGATATCGGCCTCTTATTTAGATCGCTTGTTGCAAGTTCAGCTCCAACATCAAATAACTTCCTCTGAATTGTATTAATTAGTTCATATACTTCCTTATCTTCAATATAATTTTTTGAAAGTCCTAAGAAAGAATTAAGTTCATCGACTGTTCCGTAGCTTTCAACTCTTAAGTCGTCTTTATCAACTCTTTTACTGTCAAATAAGCTAGTTTGACCTTTATCACCGGTTTTAGTATATATATTCACTTTTACTACCCCCTTGCTAAATCTTTACTAAAAATATACCCTATTTTTATAGGATAAAAATCTTTTTATTAAAACACATCTTATTTGAATAAAATATTAAAAATTCTCAAGATTCATTTCGCTAATGCATTTTCAAAAACATAATTAACGATATAGTTTTGCATAATTTTTTAATGAAAACAATTGCATATATGTTATAAAAAATAAATATAATATTTATTTGGATGTGATATTCATGAGAAAAATCAAAAAATTTGCTTTAATAACCTGTATCATATTTTTAACTGCTTTTATTTTTAGTAAAACTCCTTTATATTATTCTTTTAGAAGCTATGCCGTTATGTATCCATATAGTTATCTGCACAAGGTAAACAGCATACTTTATAAAAAAGACATTAATTTTTATATACCAGGTGGAAATAGTACTTCAAAGCCTGACTGGTATCCTTTTGTCATGACCTTTAATGATGATGAAGGCTTTTCTAACTTTACTAATCGAGATTTATCGTTTACTGTTTTATATAGTTTTGGTCACCTTGAAACATTAAAAGGCTGTTCAGCATACTATAACCCTAATTCTGAATATTACAGCAGCTTTTACGGGGGATATATAATTCACGATAATGAAAATCCAGACAATATGTATGGATTCAAAAGCAATGGAAAAATAGATACAGATATGCTAACCCTAGTACCTAAATATGATCAAACTGTACTAGTCTTACCTTCTATTGGATGTGCTAAAAACAAAATTGTTTTTGATACTCATATTGATAATATTGAAGAAAACATAAAATATATAGGGTTGGATGGTTGGACTAAGGTTGACTCGACAATTACGACCAATAGTCCTATGCATAAATATAATAATAAGTATAGTGGTTATATACAGTATGGGAAGCCAAATAAAGCATACTATCCTAAAGATGATTTTCCTGCTGTCACACTTAAAGGTAGAATCTATGCAAAATACATTGACAAATATAACTCTACCTTTGTGTTGTATGTTATGGCTCCAAGCAGTAAAATTGTAGAAGAATGCGACAGAGAATTTTTGTCAAAGTCTATTATAAAATAATGACTATTATTTTATATGTGATATAATATGTATGATTATATTTGTATTAAGGGAGGACTTTTATATGGTAGACTCGTTAGAACATAAGATAACGAGGTATCTAAATATTTATAACGATCTAAACAAAAAACTAAACTGGCATGCTCAAAGCCAAATACTGATGATGATACCTTTGGTATACATCTTAAATGATGTGGATTTTGATTTAGATGAGTTTATAGAAATGAGTGATTACATTAAGGACGAGTCAGGATTTTTTTCTCCTCTTCACTCGCACCAAAGGTTTCCAACAGCTGCAATTTTAATATGTAAGTTTAAAGATCCTAAATCAAGCTTTGGCAAACTAATGAAATATCAAGAAAGGCTTATAGATAAAGGATTTAAAGACTGTCCATATCTTGCAATCTCAGCTTTAGCACTCATGACTACTGATACTCACTCTGAATCTGAAGATTTAGAGTGTAGATTGGATAAGGCTATGGAGCTTTATAAAGGGATGAAAAGTAATCATTTCTTTCTTACATCTCACAGTGACTATCCAACAGCTATTCTACTTTCTCAGCATAGAGAACCTGTAGGTGAGCTAATGGAAGAAATAGAGTATTACTATGATAAGCTATCTGAGAGATGCTTTAAGAAAGGAAATGAATTACAGCTTTTATCTCATATATTAATGATGGCTAAAATGGAAAATAGGGATTTTATAATAGATAGATGCTGTGAGCTCTACAATAGCGTAACATCTCAAGGCTTAAAGGTAAAAAGACTTCACTATTCACAAATAGGACTTATGTCCGTAATAGATGCCGATTTAAGTGAAGAAATACAGCATATCAAAGAAGCTACAGAGATACTTTCTCAGCAAAAAGGTTTTAGATGGAACAAGCACCTTAATCTAATGATTTCAATAATCATTGTAATATCTGAAGTATTAGAAAATATGCACCATGATATCACTATTATAGAAACAGGTATAAGTACGTGTATGGAGACTTTAATAGAAGCCCAAAATGCTGCCTTAATCGCGGCTATAGCTTCTACATCTGCTGTTACAACTGCAAGTGGCGGTAATTAAGAACTGAAGACTTTTCTTCAGTTCTTTCTATTTTTTGTGATATATATCACATTTTACTTTGATATCAATCACAGTTTGTTTATTTATAATCATATATCATATACATATAACAAATAAGTCAATATGCACATTTTAATATTTACTTAATATAAAGGAGGAAAAATGATGAGTATGTTCTGTTATCAATGTCAAGAAACAGCTAAGGGCACTGGCTGTACAATGAGAGGAGTTTGTGGTAAAACTTCAGATGTAGCAAATCTTCAAGATTTACTAATTTACTCACTTAAAGGAATTTCATTCTACAATCTTAAAGCTAGAGAGTTAAATCTTAAAACTGAAAAAGCAGATAAATTTATTGTTGAAAGCTTATTCATGACTATCACAAATGCTAACTTTGACCGTGAGAGATTTACACAAAAGATTAAAGCTGCTTTATCATTACGTGATGAAATAAAAACGGCTGTAATAAATGCTGGAGGTAGTGTTGAGGATATAACACACGATTCTGCTTTATGGTATACAGATTCAATTGAAGTATTTGACGAAAAAGCAAAATATATTGGTATATTAGCTACAGAAAATGAAGATGTACGATCTCTAAGAGAACTTTTAACATATGGATTAAAGGGTATGGCAGCCTACGCTGAACATGCAATTAACCTTGGATATGAAAATCAAGACATTTATGCTTTCATGCAAAAAGGATTAGTTGCAACTACAGATAATAGCTTATCTGCAGACGAGTTGGTAGCTCTTGTTATGGAATGTGGAAAATATGGTGTTGAAGTAATGGCCCTTTTAGATAAAGCAAATACTTCAACATATGGACATCCAGAAATAACTAAGGTCAATATCGGAGTTAGAAATAATCCAGCTATACTAGTAAGTGGTCATGACCTAAAAGACTTCGAAGAATTATTAAAGCAAACTGAAGGTACTGGAGTAGATGTATATACTCACGGTGAAATGCTCCCAGCACACTATTACCCAGCATTCAAAAAATATGATCATTTTGTAGGTAACTATGGAAATGCATGGTGGAAGCAAGATAAGGAATTTGATAGCTTTAATGGTGTAGTATTTCTGACAACAAACTGTTTAGTTCCACCAAAAGATTCTTACAAAGATAGAGTATATACTACAGGTGCTGTAGGATTCGAAGGTCTAAAGCATATAACTGCAGGCCCAGACGGCAAAAAAGATTTCTCAGAGCTCATCGAGCATGCTAAAAAATGTTCACCTCCAGTAGAGATAGAAAAAGGCGAAATAATAGGTGGATTCGGACACAGTACTGTATTAGGATTAGCAGATAAGGTTGTGGATGCTGTTAAATCAGGAGCAATCAAAAGATTCTTCGTTATGGCAGGCTGTGATGGTAGAATGAAATCAAGAGATTACTATACTGAATTTGCTCAAGCATTGCCAAAAGATACTGTTATATTAACAGCAGGTTGTGCTAAATACAAATATAATAAGCTAGACTTAGGAGATATTGGTGGAATTCCAAGAGTACTAGATGCAGGACAATGTAATGACTCTTATTCATTAGCAGTAATAGCTCTAAAATTAAAAGAAGTATTTGAATTAAATGATATCAACGAACTTCCTATTTCATATAACATCGCATGGTATGAGCAAAAAGCAGTAATTGTATTATTAGCTTTACTATATCTAGGTGTAAAAAATATTCACTTAGGACCAACTCTACCAGCATTCCTTTCACCAAATGTAGCTAAAGTTCTTGTAGATACTTTTGGAATCGGCGGAATTACAAACGTAGAAGATGATATGAAAATGTTTATGGGCGCATAATAAATAATATAAAATTAAAGCTAGGTGATCTCACCTAGCTTTTACTTATGTCCTTCCTCTGGAACAATGCAAATGAACTCGAACACTTCATTTCCAATGTTTGAAAATTGATGTAGTTTGTCTGCAGGTACATATGCAAAAGAACCTGCCTCTACCTCAATATCTTTACCATCTAAATGAAGTCTACCTTTTCCGCTAACTATGTAGTTAATATGAGGCCATGGATGAACATGCTTTGGTGTATGACCATCTACTTCTAACTCAAATAGACGCATTACATGGCCTTCCCAACCTTCTTTGGGTGAGATAAGTACTTTCATAGTTGCATCTTTAATTTGTGGACCCTCAAGCTTAACTCCCTTAACATCATTTTTATGGGAAACTATCATACAAGACCCCTCCTATTTATAGACTTATTTAAATTATACACTATTATAACATTTTAAAACAGCTTATCCCAAGTACTATTTTTTCGGTGGTCTAGGTCCATAATATTGATAGTAATCAACTCTAATGTTTCCGCTGAAAAGTTTCCTTTTCTTGTCAGCCTTTTTACCATATAGTTTTTCGAAATCCTGATATGAGGTGATTACATAAGTTGACCAAGTATCAAGACTTCTAAATACCTTTCCCATATTCTTATATATTTCTTCTACCTGCTTCTTCTCTCCAAGTCTCTCACCATAAGGAGGATTACATATTATGACCCCATAGTCACTTCTCATGTTTACCCGCTTAAAATCTCTAACAGAAAATCTTATACAGTCATCTACTCCAGCCTTATATGCATTTTCTCTTGCTATTTCTATAGATTCTTCACTTATATCAGATGCGAATATATTGAGTTTTATATCTTGTCTTATAGACTTTAATGCTTCTACTCTTGCAGCCTTCCATAACTCTTTATTTACTATAGGCCATTCTTCTGATACAAAGCTTCGTTGCAAACCAGGTGCTATGTTCTTACCAATCATAGCCGCTTCAATGGGTATAGTACCAGATCCACAAAAAGGATCTAATAGCGTTCTTTCAGGATTCCAATAGCTTAAGTTTATTAAAGCTGATGCCATAGTTTCCTTTATAGGTGCTTGCACTGATTCTTCCCTATAGCCTCTTTTATGTAGTCCCTCTCCACTTGTATCTATAGTTAATGTAGCAATATCCTTTAATAACGAAACCTGTATAGTAAATTTTGCACCTGTTTCCTTAAACCACTCTGTATTATATTTTTGCTTAAGTTTTTCAACTACAGCCTTTTTTACGATTGCCTGAGAATCAGATATACTAAATAGTTTTGAGTTAACTGACTTACCGGTCACAGTAAATTGTCCATCCTCTGTTATCCATTCATCCCAAGGCAATGCTTTTGTTTTTTCAAAAAGCTCCTCAAAGGTTAGCGCTTTAAACTCTCCAACCTTAAGTAATACTCTATCAGCTGTTCTAAGCCAAATATTAGCTCTAGGTATTGCGCTTTCATCACATGAAAATATTACTTTTCCGTTTTCAACCATTATATCAGTATATCCTAAATTCTGTACTTCTCTTTTCACAACTGCTTCTAACCCAAAAGTAGATGTTGCTATTAGTTGTATTTTAGACATGTTTTATCTCTCTCCTAGTATCAATGTTTACATATATTCTAACAAAAAGTGAACACTTTTACTAAAATTTATTTTTCCTTTTTGTGTTATTTAATTTTGTTTGGGTATATAGATATTAAGAAAATATAATTGGAGGGAATAGAAATATGAAATCATTAGCACAATTCTTACAGTCTGGAGATTGGAAAGGTGAAAAACATGTTCCTGCAATTCATACACCTGACAAGGTGAAAGCAGGAGAAGAAGTAGAAATTAAGGTTTTAGTTGGAGAAGAGATAAAGCATCCAAATACACTTGAGCATCATATATCATGGATAAAGGTATTTTTCCATCCTCAAGATGCAAAATTCCCAGTTGAAATAGGAACCTATAACTTTACTGCTCATGGTGAAGCAGAATTATTAAATGAACCTATTGCAGTGACAAAAATTAAAGTAAACAAACCAGGAACTATATATGCTTTAAGCTATTGTAACATTCATGGACTATGGGAAGGAAACAAGAACATAGACGTTGAATAGCATATTTCACAAAATGAGAATTCTTGAACAAGAATTCTCATTTTATTTATTAAAACTATTCTACTATCGATTCTAAAGCTATTTCTATCATCTGATTAAAGGTTTCTTGACGCTCCTGAGCAGTAGTTTTTTCATGAGTGATTATATTATCACTAACCGTTAGTATTGCTAATGCATTGACATTGTATTTTGCAGCTACTGTATATAACTCTGCTGTCTCCATTTCTACAACTAATGCTCTATATTTTGCCCACATCTTCCATGAATCTGCATCATCTTCATAGAATAAATCACTAGTTAGTATATTACCTACCTTTACATCTATTCCTCTGCTTTTAGAAGTATTATATGCTTTATGTAATAATTCAAAGCTTGCTGTTGGAGCATAACTTAATCCATTGAATCTCATTCTATTTGCACCTGAGTTTGTTGATGCACTCATGGCTAATACTACATCTCTTATTTTTATATCCTCTTGTATCGAGCCACAAGTTCCAATTCTTATCAGATTTTTCGTATCGTATTCTGTAATCAGTTCATTAATATAGATAGATATAGAAGGTATCCCCATTCCTGTACCTTGTACAGATACTTTTTTATCTTTATAGTCCCCTGTAAATCCATACATTCCTCTTACTTCATTATAACAATTAACATTTTTTAAAAAATTCTCTGCTATATACTTTGCTCTAAGTGGATCACCAGGTAACAGTACCTTATCTGCTATTTCTCCTTTTTTTGCACCTATATGTATACTCATCTTAGTCCTCCTTCAATTTCTTTGTATCAAAAGTATATCATTAGTATATTTTTGAAATCAATAAAACACAATAATCTTTTAGCATATTATAGGAAATACTATATTTAAATTATTACTTATAGGAGGTTAAACTATGCAAAGTTTAGGTCAACTTTTACAAACAGGTGATTGGAAAGGTGAAAAACATGTCCCTATAATCCATCTTCCCAAAAAAATAAAGTCTGGAGAAGAGTTCGAAATAAAAATATCTGTTGGCGATGAGATAAAGCATCCAAACACTCTCGAGCACCATATCAAATGGCTAAAAGTATTCTCCTTCAGCGAAAATAGTAAATTTCCTGTTGAAATAGCATCCTTTGACTTTTCTTCCCATGGAGAAAATGGAGTATTCACTGAGCCTGTAGGCTTAACAAATGTGATTTTAGATAAGCCTGGTTTCATATATGCTCTTGTATACTGTAACATACATGGATTATGGGAAAACAAACAGGAAATAAGTTTTAATTAGAAAATTTGAAGCCTATTTAGCCATAAAAACACTTGACAAGTGATGATTACATATAATAATATGTATGTCAAATCATACAAATAGTAAAGACTATGAAGGAATTAGTAGTGCTTTATGGTTACAATATAGAGAGTAAGCTGGTTGGTGAAAAGCTTACAGTACTTAAAGCTACGAATTACACTCTGGAGTTTCGATGTAAAACATTGCGTATATCACACGTTACGTGAATTAAAGGCATCTGTTAGATGCGAATTAAGGTGGTACCACGGGTCTTCTCGTCCTTACAAGGATGATAGGCCCTTTTTTTATTTAAAAGCGCGTTTATTATTGAACTAAATAAATGAAAAGTAATATAAATATTAGGAGGTATTATTATGACAAATGTATTTGATGTATTACAAGAAAGAGGATATATTGCGCAAATGACTCATGAAGAAGAAATCAGAGAGCTTTTAGGTAAAGAACCTGTTACGTTCTATATAGGCTTCGACCCTACTGCAGATAGCTTACATGTAGGGCATTTTATTGCTATGATGTTTATGTCTCATATGCAAAGAGGTGGTCATAGACCTATCGCTTTAGTTGGTGGAGGAACTGCAATGATTGGTGATCCATCAGGAAGAACTGATATGAGACAAATGCTCACAACAGAAGATATAGAACATAATGTAAGCTGTATTAAAAAACAGTTAGAAAAATTAATTGATTTTAGTGACGATAAAGCATTATTAGTAAACAATGCGGATTGGCTGTTGGATTTAAACTATGTAGACTTTTTAAGAGAAGTAGGAAGTCATTTCTCAGTAAACAGAATGTTAACTGCAGAATGCTTTAAGCAAAGATTAGAAAAAGGACTATCTTTCTTAGAATTTAACTACATGTTAATGCAAGGATATGACTTTTTCGTGCTAAATGAAAAATACGGATGTACAATGCAATTAGGCGGAAATGACCAGTGGTCTAACATGATTGCAGGAATGGAACTAGTAAGAAGAAAAGCAGGAAAGCAATCATATGCTATGACATGTACTCTTCTTACAAATAGTGAAGGCAATAAAATGGGTAAAACTGCTAAAGGAGCATTATGGTTAGATCCTGAGAAAACTTCACCTTATGAGTTCTATCAATACTGGAGAAACGTTGATGATGCTGATGTTGATAAATGCTTAAGATTACTGACATTCATACCAATGGATGAGGTTAGAAGGCTTTCTGCTCTTGAAGGAGCTGAAATCAATGAAGCTAAAAAAGTATTAGCTTTTGAAGTAACTAAGCTTATCCATGGTGAAGAAGAAGCTAAAAAAGCAGAAGAGGCTTCACAAGCACTCTTTGGTAATGGTGGTGATCTAGACTCTATGCCTACAACTGAATTAGCAAAAGCTAAATTTGCAGAAGGAATAGGCATCTTAAATCTTTTAACTGAAGTTGGGCTTACAAAGTCAAACGGAGAAGCTAGAAGACTTATCACCCAAGGTGGAGTGCATGTTCAAAATAACCGTGTTGAAGACCCAAGTGCAGTTATCACTTTGAATGATTTTGATAATAATCAGCTAATCATAAAAAAAGGTAAAAAAGTTTATCATCTAGTGAAGTTAGTATAGATAAGGTTAACTAGATATTTTGAAAAAAGTAGCATATAATTATTTTAAGAAAAACATATAGATAATCAACATCGAAAATTGAAATTGATTATCTATATAAAAAAGCAAGGGTGGAAGTAATAGCTTCATTCCCTTGCTTTATCTGATAGCTTACAATTTCAATAATCCCTCCTCTACAGGTGGGAGTAAGAAATTGCATAGCTCCTAGATAACACGCCTTAGCATTCAGATAGCAGATGGAGTTATAAACTCCACCTGAATTTTAGTCTTAGTTAATCCTTGACTCTTTTTCTTGATGATTTGTACTTCTTGACAAGACTATAACCACCTATTATCACTATAAATGTACATATGATACAAAACACTATAGTTATATATGAATTATTTCTTTCCATTTTATATTGTGATGTGCTAAAACCACTTCCATAAGCATTGCCTCCTGAACCATTTGCTTGCTTATATTTCAGAAAATCTATAACTTGTTTTGAACTTTTAGGATTATTAGAGCTATTATTAGCACTTCTTGAATTATCGTTTTCCTCTACTTCAAAACAAAACTCATCATTATTAATTGTAGTTATAATATACGAATCAAAACCTGCTTTTACCAATACGGAAGGATTAGTATTTTCTTTTAGCTTTTTAAACTCTTCCGCTGCACTTAAGGTAGTATGTAAATCACTACAATCACCACCAAAACATGTTACACGATATTCACCATCTTCATAGCCAATAGTCAACAATATTTTGGGTGTATAATTAGAATAAGTAGTAAATTCCCATACATTAGGTTCATTAGTCAATGTTAGTAAATCTTCATTTTTTGATTTCATTAGTTTTTCTAAATCTACATAATAAACTTTCATTGCTTCTCCTAAAGTTAAGTTATTGACTTCTTCTATATTGTCAAACCCCCAAGCTTCTGGATTACTTGATATTCTTGTTTTAGCAAACTCAATTCCCTTTTCTGCAGCATCTAAAACTTCTTCGGGAACATTGTATTGAGATTGTCCATATGTATTGAAACAAAAGAATAAAACTAATAATATACTCAAAAAAACACTTGATTTCTTCACTTCTCCACCTCCTAATATTCGATGAATTTATAAATACCATCTTTCCAGATATGATCACTATTATAACTTCCCATAAATGATGTATAAATTTTCCAATAATATTTACCATTTTGAGGATCCATGTAAATGGTTAGGATGACCATTTACTGCCTTTGCTCATTTTTAGCTTGTTATTTTTTTATTGATTTTACCATAATTATAACATTTGCTAATAATATTGTTAATTATGTATATATATCTCTTTTTCACTATATAATATAATCCTGTTAATTTTAAACCCTTTATTTTTCTTAATAAGATATTTTTAATAAATTAAAAGTTAAAGAATCAAAATACTTCTTTAACTTTTTTGTAATATTATTATAAGCTATTGACTTTATCCTTAAAAATAGTTAGAATTCTAATAGTAAGAATTCTAACTATTTTTTTATAAGTAGGTGAATCTTTTTGAAAGAACAAAATCTAAAGCAAATAAACAATCTTTTTTTTGAATTCTTTCCCTTATTTCATCAAAAGCTTGGTCCTGTTTTTCATAAGCATAATGAAGATAACAAGTGTAATAAAAACCAGAATAAAGCAATAATGCTAATTGGCCGCCATAACAAGATAACACCATCTAAACTAGGTAAATATCTAGATTTGCGCAAAGGAAGCCTGACAACATTGATAGATTCCTTAGAGAAAATGAATCTAGTAGAAAGGGAAATTGATCCTAGTGACAGAAGAAAAACTTTATTGCATTTAACATCACAGGGTAAGGAATACTTGAAGTTAAGGAATCTAGAATTCGAACAAAACTTAATAAATCTTTTTGATAAATTATCTGAAAAAGAGATTGAAGATTTTGCTTATAGTTTAAAGCAAGTAGTAAATACTATGAAGAAGATATAGGAGGGAAATATGGATCGTTCAAAATTATTAGGTGAAGAAAGAGTCGGTAAACTACTACTTAAATTCTCTATACCTGCTATAGTAGGTATGATAGTAAACGCACTCTATAACATTGTAGATAGAATATTTATAGGCAACTTTGTTGATTCTTTAGGGATAGCAGGAATAACTGTTTCTTTCCCTATTATGATCATTTTAATGGCTTTTTCAATGCTTGTTGGTATAGGAGCAACATCCTTAATATCTATACGTTTAGGTGAAGGTAATAAGGATGAAGCAGAAGTCATATTGGCTAATGGTATGGTATTGCTTATTATCATTTCATTAGTTATTTCTGTATTAGGCTTGATCTTCTTAAATCCACTACTTAAGGTTTTTGGTGCAAGTCCTAATGTATTACCTTATTCAAGACAATACTTAAGTATTATTCTATTTGGTGCTGTTTTTCAAGCAGTAGGGTTTGGTATGAACAACTTTATTCGCGCTGAAGGTAATCCTAAGATTGCTATGACTACAATGTTAATAGGTGCAATACTTAATACAATATTAGACCCAATATTTATTATTGTATTTAAAATGGGAATTAAAGGGGCAGCTACTGCTACAATAATATCACAGGCAGTATCAGCTGTTTGGGTCTTACATTATTTCTTTGGTGGCAAAAGCTCTCTTAAGATTCATAAGAAGAACATTAAGTTACAGCCTCAGATAGTAGGTAAGATATTAGCAATTGGTTCTGCACCATTTGCGATGCAAGTTGCTGCTAGTGGTATAACTGCATTAATAAATAACAGTCTTCTTACATATGGAGGAGACTTAGCAATATCCGCTTATGGAATAATCAATAGCGTTACTATGATGATCCTTATGCCTTTATTTGGTATAAATCAAGGAGCTCAGCCAATCATTGGATATAACTACGGAGCTAAAAAGTATGATAGAGTGAAGAAAGCTCTAAAGCTTGCTATATTGGCTGCTACAACAATAGTACTAATTGGTTTTGTATTTACAAGAATATTCCCAGAACAGCTTGTTAGCTTGTTCAATAGAAAAGACAAAGAACTGATAGAACTAGGGGCTAATGGTATGCGAATTTTCTTAGTTATGCTTCCTATCATTGGTTTTCAAATAGTAAGCTCTAACTATTTCCAAGCTGTTGGAAAGCCGAAGCATGCAATGTTTCTAAGTTTATCAAGACAGGTATTAGTTTTAATTCCTGCCATATTAATTCTTCCAAGGTTCTTTGGATTAAATGGTGTATGGATGGCTGGCCCAACAGCGGATGTGATTTCATCAATAATAACAGGACTATTTCTTCTATATGAACTAAGACACCTAGAAATGAAACATAGGGAAACACAAGCTTAGTATAAAGTAAATGGATTTATAATTGATCAATTGTGTTTAAAGCCAGAATTCAATAAGAATTCTGGCTTTTGTTTTTTTATATTCTCTATTATTCATCAATAATTAATGTAAGACCGCAAGATGGACATTTCTTGTATGTGGGAGAAATCTTTTCATGACATGCCGGACATTCCTCTGTAAGGTCCTCTGGTAATACAATTTCTTCTTCATATGTATCTTGACTCTCTGTAGGTGTTTTTGAATATTGCATGCTCAATAATTTCCGTATTTCCTTTATATCCTTAGCAAGTTTTGAGTTATCTATAGCACCTTTAATTACCCAATATATGATATATAATGCAACTATGTAAAATAATATAACAAATAATAATTCCCCCATAACTACCTCCTTAAATATAAATTACCGAATCAATAATTCATCTTTTCTATTATTTATTCTATTCTCTACAAGTAAAATCTTTCTTTTATTTTGCATTACTTTTTAATATATCCACAAAATTCTTTATAAACCTTGCTGTTAATCCCCATATGATATGTTCATTGTATAAATAAAAAAATACAGGATTTTTAGCGCTTCTCCATTTATAATCTTTTCCGTCTGGTATTAAATGATATGGAAATTTATCATCTTCACTTACTTCTAAACTAACATGATAAAGTAATGGATCGTTATCCACAAAAAACTTTACTGGAACTGTGAATATGTGGGCAACTTCTTGTTTATTGAAGTTTATACTGTCCAAATCTATGTTTTCTAACATACCTACATATCCATATATCATCATATTGTATGGAGAAAATAAGTAATCTAGCTCGCCTATCGTTCTAACCTTATCAAGCTCTATATTTAATTCCTCATGTGTTTCTCGTATTGCTGCATCTCTAGGAACTTCCTGTTCTTCTACTGCACCTCCTGGAAATGATATCTCACCAGGCTGAGTATCTAGGGTATTAGCTCTTACCTCGAATAATATATGCCATTCACCATCTATAAGTACAAGTGGAAGAAGCACAGAATATGATTGCTTTATCCCCATAGGCTTGCCTTCTCTATCTTTAAATGTACTAAGTATATAGTCTATATTCAAAATATCACCTCATTGCATATAAGCTACTGTATTTGCATCCATAATACATTATATTAATTCCTATTATACACTAAATAATCCCAATATTTTTACATCAAGTGAATTTTACCATAAAAAATCGCCGTATCATAACGATACGGCGATTCCTACTTATACTATAATAAATCTTGACCTTCATTCCAATCAATTGGGCATAATCCGCCAGTTTTTAGTGCTTTAAGTACACGTAATGTCTCGTCTACACTTCTTCCTACATTAAGATCATGAACAACTGAGTATCTTACTACTCCTTCTGGATCTATAATGAACAATCCTCTTAGAGCAATTCCTTGATCTTCAACTAAAATGCCATAATCTTTAGCAACACTTTTTGTCATGTCAGAAGCTAATGGGAAATTTAATTTTCCTAAATCACCATTAATCCATGCTTTATGTGAGTGTTCACTATCTACACTTGCAGCAAATATCTCTGCACCTTCTGCTTTAAATTCTTCATATCTCTTACTATATGCAGTAATTTCTGTAGGACACACAAATGTAAAGTCTAATGGATAAAAGAACATTACTAACCATTTTCCTTTGAAATCATCTAAGCTTACTTTGCCAAAATCTTCTCCATTACCTAAAGCTGTATTCATAGTAAAATTCGGGGCCTTGTTTCCAACTAATCTTTCCATCTTAATTTCCTCCTTACATCAACGTATATATTTGAAAAAATTATTTTCTGTTATATATATTCCCTAAAATATATTTTTTAAACATGTTATAAAAAAAGCCACACTATTAAAGTGTGGTTTCAAACGTTCCTTTTATTTTAATTTCTTTATTTTGTATCATTACTTTGCCCATAGCTAACACAGTATCTATATTAAGACTACCTTTATCAAGCAATACTAAATCTGCATCATTTCCTGTCTTTATGTGTCCTTTTCCTTTTAGCTTATATATATTGGCAGGGTTTGATGTAATAACTCTTATGGCATCTTGTATTGGAACACTTTCATCTAGTATTGCTTTCCTAACCGTATTATACAAGGATGTTACTTTACCTAATCCTAAACCTACATAGTTACCCTTTTTATCAAAAACAGGAAGACTGCCTTGACCATCAGAAGTAAAAGTTATATTCCTAATACTTACACCTTCATCAAGCATAATTTTCAAAGCATTGCTACTCTTCAAATCCCTTTCTTCTACAAGGTTTTTGCTTGTACTTGTAGTAAAATCTACTAGTCCACCTTTTTGTGCATATTTTATAGCTTCTTCAAACAGCTTTGGATTTCTTCCTATATGAGTTGGAATAAACTGTGTTATAGGTATTTCTGTATTCTCAGCTATTTCCTCTAAGAAACTAAGTCCTCTGCTACCATCTCCCATATGTATATTTACAACTCCTGCCTTTCCAGATAATATACCTCCCACCCTTGCCTCAGCTGCAATTTTAGTGATATCTTCCACTGTAGGCTGTGATGATCTATGATCAGATAAAGCTATTTCTCCTACTCCTATTATTTTGTCTATAAGTATTATATCGTCCTGAATCCTGCCTGTAACAGTCTTCACAGGTATTTGATATGACCCAGTAAGCGTATAACATGTGATTCCTTCCTCTTCTAGAGCTCTTGCCTTCGCAAGAAGATTTGACATCGTTCTAGTAGTACCATCTGTTCCAAGCACTCCTATAACAGTGGTTACTCCACCAGTAGTTATGTCTGTAAGCTGTATCTCAGGAGTTCTTGTCTTAAAACCTCCTTCTCCACCACCACCTGTTATATGTACATGTGCATCAATAAAACCCGGAACGGCTATTTTATCTGTAGCATCAATAATTTCAATATCAGCAAAATTTTCCGGAATATCGATACGCTCAGATATGTGGCAAATCTTATCCGCTGCAATTAAGATGTCTCTTTTACCTAAATATTTCGGTGAATAAACCTCTGCATTCTTTATCATCTTTAACATAAGATTACCCCTCTCATTGAGAAAAACAGCACCATAAATGCTGTTTTTATAGATATATTACTATTGGACAATGGTCAGACCCTGATACATCATTTCTTATTTCTGCTTCTTTAACTTCATTAATAAGGTTATCTGAAACAAAGTGATAGTCTATTCTCCATCCAATATTCCTATCTCTTGCCTTAAATTTATAGCTCCACCAAGAATACTTTTCTTCATCAGGGTAGAAATATCTAAATGTATCTATGTATCCGTATGAAATAAACTTATCAAGCCACGCCCTTTCTATAGGTAAGAATCCTGATCTATCTTCATTTTCCTTAGGGTTTTTTAAGTCAATTCCCTTATGAGCTGTATTATAATCGCCAGAAATAATAAGCTTCTTTCCTTGTTTTTTTAGTTCTTCACAATAATCTAATATAGCATCATAGAATTCCATTTTATATTTAAGTCTATCCTCGTCCTTTTGACCATTTGGAAAATAAATGTTCAATAATGTAAACTCAGGATACTCCGTAACTAATATTCTTCCCTCGGAATCAAATCTTTCTACTCCTATTCCATGGGATACAGATAAAGGTTTTTGCTTTGTATATGTCGCTACTCCACTATAGCCCTTTCTCTCCCCAGAGCTAAAATATGAATAATAACCAGGTATGTTTACTAGTTCATCATCTAGCTGCTCTATATGCGCCTTAGTTTCTTGTAAGCAAAGTATATCAGGCTTCTCCTTCAATACCCATTCTATAAAACCTTTTTTCTGTACCGCTCTTATACCATTTACATTCCAAGAAAATATCTTCACTGAATCACTCCTAGCCTTTATTGATTTCTTCTACTCTATTTATTATCTTTTCTCCTATTATCTCATTTTTCCTTTTAATAAGCTTAAAATATTTCTTTATATCTCCATCAAATGGCACAATTTCTCCAAATACTAATGTTTCAAGTGCTTCTCTGGTCTTATTTACTACATAGTTCTTATCTTC
This sequence comes from Brassicibacter mesophilus, assembly GCF_050433385.1. NCBI lineage: Bacteria > Bacillati > Bacillota > Tissierellia > Tissierellales > Thermohalobacteraceae > Brassicibacter > Brassicibacter mesophilus. The sequence goes on along the minus strand of NZ_JBNPXI010000005.1, from coordinate 145,419 downwards.
TTCAAATCCATATTTTATATAGTGTGCTATAGTCATACTTAAAGCCTCAACTAATTTACCTTTATCAAATTTTTTATCAGTATATTTAGGAAGCTCTTCCCACTCATTAGGTAAAATATAAACGCCCTCATTTGTTGCTGATGCTAAAGCTCTTCTTGTGAAGCCTATAAGGCATTTTTTTCCCTCACAGGATCCACAAACCGATTCTCCTAAACATATATTATCTACAGCTTCTTTAAGCTGATGTGTCTGTTCATAAAGAGTAGCAGCAACTTCTTTAAGTGGAGACCTTTTTTCTGCTTTTCTTGCTGCTAATATTGGCCTTAATAATATATATACTATAGTTAATAAAACTGCAAAAAATAATATTATATTAGTGCTCGTCAAATATTGGTCTGGCAATGTTTGAAAAAGCTTTAATGTACCAAAGAAAAGAAATACTGCTGAAGATGTTATCTTTATTGCAGATTCAGGTACCTTCTCACCAATCTTACTACCAACAAAAATGCCTATTCCACTTGTAGCTATCATTCCTAACACAGTACCAAAAAGTATAAATAACGGATATTTTGCATCTGTAGCTAGTGTCATAGCAGTAAGTTGGGTTTTGTCCCCGAGTTCTCCAATAAAAAAAGCCAGTGCAACAGTTATTACAGGGCCAAATTTATTTTTATTTCTATTATTCTCTTCTTCATCATCACTTTTTAGTGCCCATAATCCAAAACCTATAAATAAAATACCAGCAACTATTTGTACTGTATTCATCGGTATTACATTTGATAAATACGATCCTAATGCAATTGCTATACCATGGTTAAGTGCAGAGCCTATTAATACGCCAAGCAATACCTTTTGAACCTTAAATTGTGTTGCAAATGCCATTGCTAAAATCTGAGTCTTGTCTCCCATTTCAGCAACAAAAATAAAGAAAAAAGCTCTTATGAGTTCGCCTAACATCTTATTGCCTCCCTTTAAATATGATTTTATCTATTATTCTCAAAAAATATATACATCTACGTATCGTATGCTATCCATTTATGTACATTTTTATTTAGCTTCGAAATGTATATATCTCTGATATAGATATCCTAAACAATGAAAAAGCGAAACCTTTAGCTTGATAAAACTATATTTTAAAACATAGTCTTATCAAGCTAAAAGTCTCGCTCCTCTTAAGTGAGTGAATAGAACCAGGCATGTCTGCCAGTATGTTGACCCTATTCATGGACTTGTGTCCATAGCTACTCCCTTTTAACTTACTTCACACATATTATACATTATACAAGCTAAAATAACAATGAAAATTTACTTTTCTAAATATTTATAAGCATCTATTCTTTATCAAAAACTAGAGACTTGATTACTGCGAAGTATTCTCTTATATAGCTCTTTAATACCGTTACTTCTGGAGTTTTAGCACCCACTCCATAGGCTTTAAATCCTAATCGTTCTGCTAATAGCTTCGATCTAAAAACATGAAAATCAGATGTTATTATTAATGCACTTATGTTATCTCTATCATCAGTTTCTCTTATTATATCTCTAGCATTTTTAATATTCTCAAATGTGCTAGTTGACTTCTCCTCTTTTATTATTGCTTTATTATCTATTCCTCTATCCACAAGAAACATTTCCATTGCTGATGCTTCTGTTATATCTTCATTATGTCCCCGACCTCCACATACTATTGTTATAGTATCTGGATTGTTTTCTAAGTATTCCACCGTCTTATTTAGTCTTTCTTCCAGCGCTGGTGATGGTATGCTACCATAAAGCCTTGCCCCAAGGACTAGTACATAATCAACGTCTACCCCTACACATTCTTGAGCTCTGCCTTGATATATTAATATTCCTTCAATAATAATAAATGAACAAATAAAAAGTATCATCATTGTTATAATAATTTTCTTAAAATAACAAACTAATTTATACATGTTAAAAACTCCTTTATTTGTGCTAAATATAATAATATCATATAATAGGAAGGAATATTAACATAACTAACAGAAGAGAGAGGGTATTTATGTATAAAATAGGATTTATCGGTGCTGGAAATATGGGCTATGCTATGCTACAGGGATTGTTGAAACAAATACCTAAAAATGATATTATTTTCAACACACTTTCAGAAGAAAGAAAACGTAAAATTTCTGAAGAATTTAATCTTCAAAGTGGTAAAAACAATATAGATATAGCTTCAAAAGCAAAATATATTATACTAGCTGTAAAGCCTCAAACTTACAAAATAGTGATGGAGGAAATAGCTCCTTCATTAACATCTGAAAAGGTTATAATCAGTATTGCCCCTGGTATCAGAATAGATACTATGAAAGAGTCTTTAGGAGATAAAATTAGGATTGTACGTTCTATGCCTAATACTCCAGCTTTAGTAGGTGAAGGAATGAGTATTATTACTTTTTCTGATGATGTTTTTACAGAAGAAGAAGTAACAGATATAAAAAATATATTTAGTTCCTTTGGAGAAATAGAAATATTAGATGAAAAGCTTATGGATGCTGTCGTACCTATATCTGGTAGTTCACCAGCATATGTTTATATGATGATTGAGGCAATGGCAGATGGCGGAGTACTATTAGGACTTCCTAGAAAGCTCTCCTATAAACTTGCAGCTCAGTCAGTACTAGGATCAGCTAAAATGGTATTAGAAACTAACACTCATCCTGGAGAGCTCAAGGATGCAGTATGTTCTCCCGGTGGTACTACTATAGAAGCTGTTGCAAGCCTTGAAAAAAGAAATTTTAGAAATGCAATTATTGAGGCTATGCTATCTGCATATGAGAAAACAAAAAAAATTAAGTAGTTTATAATATTAAGAAACATAATGGACAATCTTGTCCATCATGTTTCTTAATAAACTATTGGCTAACATTTAATTTAACTAATACTTTGGTTATTAAAAATAATCTATTTATAATGATCTAATAGCCTTATCTTTTATTTTGGGAATACCAAATATTATAGCTAATATTGCTGATATACCCATTAGATAAGGATAGTACAAATATTTCATGATAGAAAGTGGAGATACATTCGCTAACCCAGCAGCTATTAACAACTGTGCGCCATATGGAATTATTCCTTGGAAAAAGCAAGAAAATGTATCAAGAATGCTTGCAGACCTTCTTGGATCTATACCAAATCTATCACTTATATCTTTGGCAATAGGACCCACCAGTACTATGGCAATAGTATTATTAGCAGTACATATATCTACTACGCCTACTAGTGCAACTATACCAAACTCTGCTCCTTTTTTACTCTTTATTCTTCTTGTAATCGAGTGCATCAGAAAATCAATTCCCCCGTTATATCTTATGATTTCAAACATTCCACCTACTAATAGCACAACTATTATAAGCTCTGACATACCTGCTATCCCTGTGTTTATTGAGCCAACCATTCCCCAGATGTCAAATGCGCCCGTTGCTATGCCAACTATTCCCGCTAAAACAGTACCTCCAGTTAGAACTGTTATTACATTTACTCCTAGTAGAGCAGATATCAATACCACAAAGTAAGGCATAACCTTTAGCAAATTATACGTATAACTATTACCTAAACTTATATTATTCCCTCTATTTATTAATATAAAAATAATTGCAGTAATAAGTGCAGCAGGCAATACTATCAAAATATTCATCTTAAACTTATCCTTCATCTCACAGCCTTGAGTTTTGGCAGCCGCAATAGTTGTATCTGATATCATCGACAGATTGTCTCCAAACATTGCACCACTTATAACAGCACCTATAGCCAATCCTAAAGTAATATTAATTTTTTCAGCAATTCCAATAGCTACTGGAACAAGTGCAACAATAGTTCCTGTTGAAGTTCCTATTGATAAAGAAATAAAGCACCCTATAATAAATAGCCCCGCGATTAATATATAGCTTGGTAGTACAGATAACCCTAAATTTACTGTTGAATCTACTGCACCCATATCCTTAGCTACTTGTCCAAATGCTCCTGCTAAGATAAATATCAGTATCATTAATATGATATTTGTATTTCCCGCACCCTCGCAAAATACCTGAAGCTTCTTATTTATGCTCTCCTTTGGATTCATGGCTATGGCTACGATGGTAGATAATAAAAACGCTACTGTTATTGGCATTTTATAAAAATCTTTAACAACTATAGAAGTTATTAAATAAGCCACTAAAAAAACCATCATAGGAATTAATGCCCAAGCATTCCCCTTATTAATATTATCTTTAGTTATCATTATTCGCCCTCCATCTAATTAGTTGAGTTGGTTATTAAGTTTAGGCTATTTTACTAAATATTCAATTTTCGGTCAATGGTAATATTTGATACACTAAAAATAAAGAAACCGGGGAGATTAACTATGCCCCGGTTAATTACTATTATACTATATTTTAAATACTGAGATTGAATCTTTTAACTCTTGTGCTATTTGAGCTAACGCTTCACATGCATTTCCCACGCCTTCCATTGAAGCAGTTTGCTCTTCTGTTGAAGCAGACGCCTCTTCTGTACTTGCTGCATTCTCTTCAGCTATTGCCGATAAGTTTTGTATAATGTCTAGTATCTCTATCTTTTTGGCTTCCATGTCTTTACTTGAAACATTTAGCTTTTCAACAGCGTCCATTTCTTCATAGACTGCATTAAGAATTTCCTTATATTTATTCTCAGTATAATCTACACTTTCTACTTGCTGTTTCATAAATGCCAAAACTTCCTCTATAGTTTTCACAGAATTAATTGAATTAGCCTGTAATTCATTAACTGCCTCATCTATTACTTTAGTTGAAGTAGTAGATTGTTCGGCAAGCTTTCTAATTTCTTCAGCAACAACAGCAAATCCTCTACCATGCTCTCCAGCTCTTGCTGCTTCAATTGCAGCATTTAGAGCTAATAAATTTGTCTGTTCAGAAATTGATGCAATAACTTCACTTGCTTTGCCTATATTATCAGCACTTAAGTTTGTTTTTGTAATATCGTTGTAAACAGCTTTTATTGCTTTTTCACTATCCGCTGCTTTGCTAGTAAGCTCATTTATAATTTCTAAGCCCTCATCAACTAACTTGATGACTTGATTAGCTCCTTCATTTAGTATATCCATATGTTCATTATTGGTTTCTATTAAGCTTCCTAATTCATTGACCTTATACGACCCACTTTCTGTATCCTGAGCCTGATCACTAGCACCTCTTGCTATCTCCTCAATCGTTTTAGCTACTTCTTCAGATGCAGCAACCATTTGTTGAGCTGTTGCGCTAAGTTCTTCAGAGGATGCAGCAACTTGATCTGAATTATCTGCAATATTTCCTATTAGCTCTCTAAAGTTACTATTTAAACTATCAATTGCTTTTGCAAGCTGACCTGTTTCATCTTTTTTAGATAGTAGCGCTTTTGGAATGTCCTTTGTAAAATCGCCCGAAGCAATTTGTTTTGTGTGTTCTGTTGCCAAGGATATTGGTTTGGCTATCTGGCTTCCAATTAAGAACACAAGTGTAATTGCTATAACTAATATTATAATAGAAAGCATTAAGGCGGTTGAAGCTAATGTCGATAGCTCTGCTAGTATCTCTTGCTTAGGAACAGTTACCCCTAATGACCAGTCTGTACCATTAATAGGTGCAAACCCCATAAGCTGCTTATTACCTTCTCTATAATATTCACCCGTACTTGTCTCACCATTAATCATTTTATTAACTAATTCAGAAAGTCCTTTATAATTAGTGTCTTCAGAGTCAATATTAAGAAGACTATATTTTTCAAGAACTAAGTTTTTATCTTGATGTGCAACTAATGTTCCTTCTTTATTAACGATAAAGGCATTTCCAGTTTCTTCAATTACAATATCACTTACTGTCTTGCTAAGATCACTACCATCCCTTATAGCGATAATTGCCCCTGTAACTCTCCCGTTATGCTTTATTGGGACTGAGTAAGCAATTATAATAGAACCGTCTTCTTTGCTTACTATAGGATCTGATACAGAGCTTTCACCTTTTAAAGCTTTTTGAAAATATTCTCTATCCTTTAGTTCATATGTTTTCCCATTTGTTGCAACTGCATGTCCGTTTAAGTCAACTAAATCCATTATAAGATGTCCACTTCTCTTTAATTCATCATTAAGAACAAGCAGCTTGTCTTCTGGTGTATTCTCCGGATCACCAATTCTCTTCGTTGAAGCTAATACTTCTAACTGTCCCAACTGCTCGCGTATTCTGGCCTCGATTGTTTTTGATACTTGGTTAGCTATGATTTCTAAATCTGACTCAGTAGTACTAGTTACAACTTTGGCTGCCTTATCATATGATATGTAACCTAAAACTGAACATATAACTAGAATAATAATAGAAAAATATGTAACAATCTTCAGTTTAATGCTTTTCATTATATTCCCCCTTTATGTATATTGTGTATTAGTTAACATTTTTCAACATAATTTTATATCTTTCTACAACATTTGTCAAAATAAATTACCTTATTTATATAAATAAGGTAATTTAGTACTATATAATCATATCTTTTATAAAATTTTCAAACCTGTCTGGTGAAAGAGGAGGACTATAATAATATCCTTGTACCTGTTCACAATTTATTTTTTTTATAAAATCAATTTGTTCTTCTGTTTCAACACCCTCTGCTATAACTTCAATCTCAAGCTCATGGGACAAGTTAACTATTATCCTTGCAATTGCTCCATTATCGCTATCAGGGTAATCCTTTATAAATTCCCTATCAATTTTAATTTTATCAAATTTAAGCCTTCGTAAATATCCTAATGAAGAATATCCTGTACCGAAATCATCTATGGCTATGGTTATATCCATGTTTTTCAGTTCATTTAGTTTATTACTTATATCTTCTGTATTTTCAACCACTATTCCTTCTGTAATCTCTAAACTCAGATATCTTCCTTCAAGCCCACTTAAATCCAATGCTTGCTTAACATCATTTATTATATCATGGTTTTTAAACTGACTTGGTGATAAGTTTACTGCAATAGGAATCTTAGGTAATCCATTTTGCTGCCATAGCTTATTTTGCTTACAAACCTCTTCTAACACCCATTTCCCTATGGAAATAATGAGTCCTGTCTTTTCTGCAATAGGTATAAACTTATCTGGAGATATGAAACCTAGCTCCTCATTTATCCATCTAATCAAAGCTTCTGCACCAATAATTCTTCCTGTATCTACATCTATCTGAGGCTGATAGTTTATCTTTATCTCATTCTTCTCTATAGCTTCTCTTAGATCGTTTTCTAGCTTCATTTCATAGATATATTTTTTTCTTAATTCTTCACTATAAAATTGATATTTAAAGTTATCTTGTTTAGCAGCATAATCTCTTGCCATATTGGTATTTTCAATAATTCTATCTTGCATTTCGGAATCACTTGACAGTATTGAAACTCCAATAGCACCTTTTATAAATATATTTTCGCCTTCATATACATAGCTTCCTTTAAGAATATCAGTAAGGATATTTAAAAAATTATGTATTCTTTCTTCACTATCAAACTCTGTGCATAATATCATTAACTCTTCTTTTGATAGTTTGAAAAGGGTACAACCGCCATCTAAAATATTTTCAATTCTCTTAACAATTTCTAATATAATAGCTTCTCCAGCCCCATACCCAAAGCTTGTGCTGATACTGCTGTAATTTGAAATAATAATAGATATTAAAAAAGTAGCATTCTTTACACCGTCATTAAGTGAAATATGTTTTTTAACCATCTTGTGCAAAGATTTTTGATTTGGAAGTCCAGTTAACATATCATAGTTTTTAAGCTTATCAATATACTCATCTTTTTTCTTTATATCCGTAATATCTTGAAATACTCCAATGTATTTTACTTCTTCGCCTTTTTCGTAACCAAGTGCAGTTATAGTAAGAAATTTAGGATATATTTCTCCATTTTTCCTTTTATCCCACACTTCACCTTGCCATCTCCCAAGAGTTTTTATCGAATTCCACATGTTCTCATAAAAAGTTTTATCATGAATACCTGATTTAAAGCTTCCAGGGGTTTTATTAATTGCTTCATGTGCTTTATACCCAGTTACTTCTTCGAAGGATTTATTAGCATAAATAATTTTTGAATCCTTATCAGTGATTATTATTGCTTCTTTGGCATTTTGGAATATAACTCCTGCAAGTTTAAGCTTATGCATGTCTTTTTTCCTTACGTACACGGAAAAAGACAATGTAAATATAAGAAGTGTACAAATAAGCAAATAAATATTATTTATTTGTACTATGTTAATAGCTGTTTTATCAATATACATCTTGTTCATAATCTTGAATACCAGTAAAATAATAGCTACAAAGCACACGTATATCACAAGAAAAATTTTCAGAAGCTCCATTGGGCTCCTTCTCTCTAAGGGCTTTAATTCTTTCATTCTGTTATTTCTCCTTTAAGTGACGTATCATAATTTCTGTCTAGCTAATTTTCTAAAGTTCAGTTGAAATAAATGAATCTCCATCTAAATCTTTTACAGTAAATATATCGTTTTCAAGTATTGCATATGAGTTTGGGTTATTATTTTTAGGAAGCGATATTGATCCAGGATTTAATATTATTTTCCCATCTTCTTTTTCAGCTAATGGTATATGTGTGTGTCCATGTATCAACACATCATTTTTATCAATATTTAATAGATTATTTTTATTATAAATATGTCCATGAGTTAAAAATAATCTTCTGTTGTTATAAAGTATAACAGAGTAATCTGACATCATTGGGTACGATATCAGCATCTGATCTACTTCACTATCACAGTTGCCTCTTACAGCTATTATTTTGTTCTTATAGCTATTAAGCACTTCAGCTACAGCCTTAGGGTCATACTCTTTTGGAAGAGAATTCCTTGGCCCATGATATAGTGCATCACCTAGTATAATAATATAGTCGCATTTTTCCCTTTCATATGCTTCTATTGCTTTCCTTAAGTAATATGATGAACCATGAATATCAGACATAAAAAATAGTTTCATTTTCTAATCTCTCCAATCAAAATTAATTTTCAACTATATACAATGTTTATTATATATAACCATCATAAGTAAGATAGTAGACAAACACTAAGCTTATTTACACTTTATTTTTTTACCCTACCAACTTATTATTACACATCTATATATTATCACTTTTTCATCTACTTTTTTAAATCTTTCTTTTACATACTAATGATTAAAAATAGATTACATTTTAGTCGAATTATGTCGTAATTTGTCTTTTAGTGTTATAATTTATATTAGTGATTAAAAATCATTACTATAAGCCAAACTTTGCCTTTATGCCGATTAGAACGGAGGAATCCCAATGCAAAGAACTAATAGAAGAAAAGTAACAAAGAAAAGAGCAAGTAGAAACTGTTTCATTTTAGTTATATCTATCATATTGATAGCTTCTTCTTTAAGAATATATAGTGTATTACACAAAAAAACTGTTGTTGCAGAAGATAAGCTACCATCAAACAAAACTAATGTGAATGATATTAGCACTCATGATAAAACAGAAGTTGTTGATAATAGCGAGAATAGTACCTTTCCCTCTCTGGAAGAAACTGCTTATAAAGATAAATACAATAATATAATAATAAAAAACACAGACGATATATTAGTTTTAGTTAATAAAAGCAGAAACCTACCATCAGATTACGAACCAAAGGATCTAGTTGTTCCAGATGTTGAATTTTCTTTTAAAGAAAACCTTCAAAAAAAATATATGAGCAAAGACGCAGCAAAATCATTAGAAGAATTATTTAATGATGCAAAAAAACACGAAATAAATCTTTATGCAGTATCTGGTTACCGTTCTTATCAAAGACAATCACAGATATTTGAGAATAAAGCTGAAAAATATGGCCGTGAAACTGCAAATAAAACAAGTGCTGTACCTGGTCAAAGCGAACATCAAACTGGATTAGCAATGGACGTATCTTGTTCAAGCGTTAATTATCAATTAACAGAACGATTTGGACAAACTCCTGAAGGTATGTGGCTAAAAGAAAATGCACATAGATTTGGTTTTATAGTTCGCTATCCAAAAGATAAAATTGATATCACAGGCTACAGCTATGAACCTTGGCATATAAGGTATGTTGGTAAAGAAGCAGCAAAGATAATAATGGAAAACAATATAACTTTTGAAGAGTATTTTACTGATTCAAACAGTAAATAGCTAGAAAACATCTAAAATCACCTATCATAGATTGATAGGTGATTTTAATCACTGTGCCTTTACTTATTATGCTAGCGTTATTTTGTAGCAGCTTTAAGCTCTCTTATAAAGCTCTTCATTTCTTCAGGATTGTCTTGTTTCTTAAGGATTGCACTTCCTACAAACGCTGCATCTCCACCTGCATCTCTAACTCGTTCGATATCTTCTGGAGTTGAAACCCCTACTCCACAATATATTGGATTGTTGATTCCTTTTTCTCTTAAATAGTCTATACAATCCTTAAGTGTTTCATAGCCTTCTTTTATTTTTCCATCTGCTTTAGACTGCATGTATACGAAGCCATTTGAATTAAGAGCGCTTTCAACCTCTTCTTCTGGAAGATGGAACTGAACATAGCATGAGACTCTCATTCCTCTTCTTATTAGCTCCTCTTTTGTTTCTTCTCCTTCAAGACCAACTAATATCATATCTAATGTATTATTTTTCTTACAATACTCAACGAACTTATCTATCCCTATTTTTTTTAATGTGTGTTCATATGATAATACTATTATAGGAAGCTCAGGATGCTTTTCTCTTATCTTTTCAATACCTTCAAGATATTTGTCATAGTCACTACAGTTATCTAAAGCAGCCTTCATTCTTCCACCTATGAACTCACTATCTAAAAAGGCATTATCAGTTGGAAAATCTGCCTCTACCATATCACACCCAGCTTCTACATATTCATCAACCATCTTTATACTTTCTTCAATAGATGGATATCCAAAAGATAAATAACATATTAATTTTGTTGACATTTTAGCACCTACTTTCCGTAATATACTGTTTTTAATAGTTCTGCAAATCCTTCTACCTCTGGTATTACTGGATTAGTTTTTGTACATCCATCTTTCTTTGCTGTTTCAGCCATTTCCATAAGCTTTTCTTCATATTCTTGGTCATTATCTATGATTTCCTTTAATGTTTTAGGTACATTAAGAGCTGCATTTAAGTCTGCAATAGCATCTGCTAAAGAATCTACACCCAATTTATTAGCTAGATATTCATAGCGTGCTTTTGCCTTTTCATCCTGCATATTGTACTCTACTATATAAGGAAGAATAACTGCATCTGCAAGTCCATGCGGTACTCCAAAGAACCCGCCAACAGTATGCGCCATGCTGTGAACTATACCTAATGATACGTTAGTAAATGCAAGTCCAGCTACCATAGATGCATTAAGCATCGCTTCTCTATATTCAAGATTGTCTCCTTCATTATATGCTTTAGGAAGATATTCAAATATATCTAAAATAGCTCTCTCAGCTAAAGTATCCGCTAACATGTTCCCTCTTGTAGAAGTGTAAGCCTCTACTGCATGAGTTAAAGCATCCATACCTGTTTCTGCTGTTATTTTCTTAGGCATTGAAGCTGTTATTCCAGGCTCTAACAATGCTACGTCAGGCATCATCTCCATATCTCCTATACCATACTTCATGTGTGAATTAGCGTCAGAGATAACTACTGAACGACTTACTTCACTAGCAGTACCACTAGTTGTAGGGATACATATCATTTTCGCTTTGTTTCTTAGAGCTGGAACCTTGTTTGGACTCATAATATCTTGAATGTTCTTTAATTCAGGATGCTCATAAAATACCCACATAGCTTTTGCAGCATCCATTGCAGAACCTCCACCAAGACCGATAATCCAGTCAGGCTCAAACTCTAACATTTTCTTTGCTCCTCTTAGTACAGTATCAAATGTTGGATCTGGCTCTACACCACTGATAACTTGAGTTTCTATACCTGCTTCCTTAAGATTGTCTTCTATTACCTTTAAATATCCATTTCTTATAACACTTCCGCCACTAATAACAATCGAAGCCCTTTTTCCCTTTAATGTCTTTAAATAATCAAGAGCGCCTTGTCCAAATACTAAAGCCTCTCCTGCTAATTTCATAGGTCTCATCATTTAAACCAACTCCTTTATTTTAACTCTCCCATAAGTTCTATTACTTTGTTTTTATCTACTGGGTTAGATACCACACCATCTATTTTCAAGCTTGAACCAACAATAGCTCCATCAGCAATCCCCATTTGCTCTTTAATGTTTGAAGTTTTTATTCCACTTCCTACTATTACTGGAACTCTAACTGCTTTTTTTACTCTTTGTACAGCTTCGATAGGTGTTTCCCCACCAGTATGAGTTCCAGTTACAATTATTGCATCAGCACCACAGCTTACTGCTACCTTAGCTGATTCCTCTATAGGAATATTAGGTATTAACATATGAGAGTGCTTTACTTGAACATCTGCAAATATCTTAACTTTTTCTGCCTGTATCTGCTTTCTATAGTACATTGCATCTCTTGCACACGGCTCCATTATTCCACCAAAGAACTCAACTGTATCAACAAATACAGCTAATCTTATAAAATCTGCTCCTGATGCCTTTGCGCAAGCTAGAGCACTTTGATAGTCACAAAATGCTGCATCTATTCCTACAGGAAGGTTTGTGTTCAGCTTAACAACTGCAGCTATTGCTGCTAATGCAGTTGATTGAGCTAAGTCTAAAGTTCTTCCATATGGAGCATCCCCAGCATTCTCAACCATAAGAGCTGTAACTCCACCTTCTTCAAGTGCTTTTGCATCTGCTAAAGCTTGTTGATACACTTTGTCCATATTTCCATCAAACCCAGGGGTTCCTGGAAGTGGCAACAAATGCACCATGCCAATTATAGCTTTTTTATCTTCAAATAAAGAAACAGTATTAACCATTATTTCGCCTCCTTATCATATATAACAAGACCATCTAAAACTACTTTTATTAAATCCTCCTCAGCCTTATCCCTTGCTTCTCCCTTTAAGTAATCCTTTAGGTTTTCTAAAACTGTAGTCATAGTAACAACACAACCCTTTATGCCCATAAGATTAGTTAGTGTAAGTATCGTCCCAGATTCCATGTCTAATCCAGATATATTATATTTCTTAAGCTCTTGTATCTTTTCGAATACATCATTTTGCATTTGCTTAGATAATCTTGACTCTCTCATCTCACTGTAAAATCCATCCATGCTACACATAATAGCATTCTCATATTCAAAGCCGTTTTCTGATACACTTTTATTCATACATGTCATAAGTTCAAAATCTCCTACTGCAGGATATGATGCATCTACATAAGTCTTGCTTGTAGCTTCTTTTCTCATAATTCCAGTTGGAATAATAAATTTCCCTAATAAATGATCCTTAAGACCCATAACTGTACCAAGTCTAACAGCTACCTCCATACCACATTCATACATTTCTTCTAATGCTATTGCTGCTGACGGCCCGCCTATACCAGTAGAAGTAACAGTAATTTTTACCCCTTTATAGTATCCTGTGTATGTGTAATATTCTCTGTTTACAGCTATCTCTTGAACATCATCCATATATTTGATGATTTTTCTCACCCTGCCAGGATCTCCAGAAAAAACAACGTATTTACTAACATCCTTTTCTTCTGATTGTAGATATAGAGTTTTCACTACAGTTCCTCCTCATAAGTTATTTTGTATCTTTCACCAATTTCAATTAAGCTAGGTATATTAGTTAAGCATCCCATCTCTTCTATAATAAATGATGACACTACTGTTCCTATCCTTCCTGCTTGTTCATATGTCTTTCCATTAATCAACCCATATATAAACCCAGTCATATAAGCATCTCCTACTCCTGTTGAATCTACTACCTTATCAGGTTTAGCAATGCTTACTTGCTTAGAAGTGACCTTGTCATCTTCCTTATATATAACTTCACTTCCGTTTATACCTTTAGTGACAACTATGCATTCTGCATTACCATCATGAATAAGCATACTTATATCATCAAATCCTAGCTGTGCTTCTATTTCCTCTCTTTCCCCTTCATTAGTGAAGATGATATTGCTGCTCGTTAAAAACACTTTCAATACATCTAATGGAAAAGCTTTGAAATCACATTTCATTCCAAATACCACTGGGATATTTTCTTCATTGCAAGCTCTCATAAACTGCATATTATAGTCGGTATTTCCTACTGTTATAACTCCGTACTTAGCTTTTTTTACTATGTCTTTATCTATTTTAAATTCGTACTTGCTATCCATTGCACCAGGGTAGAATAGAGTGATATGATGCCCTTCACTATTTTCCACAAGATAAGTGTTTGAAGTAACATCTTCATCAACTCTGTGTATAGCATCAAGATCGATTCCAGCATCCTCTAAAAATTCCTTAAATCCCGTCGATTCAAAATCAGCTCCTACGCTCATCATTGGCATTGACTTAAGACCAAGTCTAGCACCTAAATAAGCTATATTTACATTGCATCCACCATAATATATCTTGCTATTATCAGAGTTCTGTATAATAGAAGTAATACCAATAGAAGGAGTATCGTTCAATTTTATTATTCTATCAAGGCTGGGATAACCTACTGCAATTAGATCAATATCCTTTACCATTACAGTTCACCACCATCTAGCAATGCAAATAGTTCGTCTGTACTTACTACTTTACCAAAGTATTTGTGGATATCTGTCAAGTGCACTTCATTTACCACATCACTGTTTGTTGCAACACATTCTCTTGGAACTATAACGTTATAGTTTAATAAGTATGCATCATGAACTGTTGCTCTGATACAGCAATTTGTCTTTGTTCCACAAATAATTGTATTTTCTATCTTATGCTCTCTTAGTACCATATCTAAATCTGTGCCAAAGAATGAACTATATCTTCTTTTCTTTATTAAATAGTCAGTTTTTTCATTGTATCCAAGCTCAGGCATTAGTTCATCTCCACCTGTTCCCTCCATACAATTCTTCCTAACCATTGTAAGCTCTTTATCATATTTATCCTTTCTATGAGAGTGTTGCATAAATACAATTAAAACTTCTTTTTCACGACACTTATCTATTACTTTTCTAATTCTAGGAAGTATTTCAGCGTTTTGCTCATAGTAAACTAGTCCATTTGGATGTGCAAAATCATAAACCATATCTATAACTATTAACGCAGTTTTACTCATTCTTTAACCCCCTCATTGTGCTACCTTTTTTCTTTATAATACCAACTACAGTAAGTATAACTATAATAAATACAAATGGAATCATCTGAATAAATGAGCCTGGAATATTTAAGCTCTGTAAACGCATTTGTATTGCATCAGCAAATCCAAATAAAAAACTAAAAATATATGAACCAACAGGAGTTCCTTTTCCGCAGAATATAGCGGCTAAAGCTATAAATCCTCTACCACTAGTCATATTTTCAACAAACATAGTTAAATTTTCAAGGGCAAGGTTTATACCTGCAAGTGCTGAAAATACTGAACTAATCATAACAGCCGAATATTTTATTCTATTGATGTTGATTCCTATTGACCTTGCAGCCTCTTCATTTTCACCTACTGCTCTAACGTATACTCCAAACTTCGTTTTATATATTACATAATGAACTATAATAAGACCTATCAAGCTTACATAAACCATAGGAGTTTGATTATTAAGTATTGGTCCTATTACTGGTATTTTACCTAATATCTCTATATTCACAGGCTTAAATCCCACTATCCTAGGATCAGAAAACACTCCTCTTCTTCCAAATACCGTCTGAAGTACAAAAGATGTAAGTCCTAATCCAAAAATATTAACTGCCAAACCAGTTATTATGAAATTACCTTTCAGACTTATTCCAAAAATACAGAATAGAAGTGCAAATACCATTGATGCTGCTACTGCAGCAACCACAGCTAGTGCCATGTTACCTGTAGAATAGCTTACTATTACTCCAATAAAAGCACCTATCAGCATCATTCCTTCAAGGGCTATATTCAAAACTCCAGCTCTATGAGAAAAGAGACCTCCTAATGCTGCTAATGCTATCGGTGTTGCCATTCTAAGTGTTCCATGAAGTATATTTAATATATCCAAAGCTATACCTCCTTTGCTTTATCAGCTAGCCGACTTTTAAGTTTTTCTATTAAACTGAACTTAGTATTTAAGAAGTCAACTGCTAGGAAAAATATTATAAGTCCCTGAATAATATTTATTAAGGAACGAGGTACACCAACCATTAACTCCATAGTACTCCCACCATTTTTCAATATACCGAAAAAAATAGCTGCTGCTAATACTCCTATAGGGTTGTTTTTACCTAACAACGCTATGGTCATACCATCCCAGCCATATCCAGGTGAAAATCCACTTATAAAACGATGATGCACTCCTAGTATCTCACCAGCACCAGCTAATCCTCCAATCATACCACTTATGACCATGATTATTACTGCTTTTCTACCTACATACATACCTGTAGCTTCTGAAAAGTCTACATTCTTACCTATAGCATTTATTTCAAATCCAAGCTTAGTTCTCTTAAATAGAAAATACACGAAACAAACTGCTATCAAAGCTATGAAGAATGATGCATTGAGCTGAGAGCTTTTCATCAGCCTAGGTAAATAAGCACTTTCTGATATCATAGAAGTAGCTGCAAAGCCTACACCTTGTGCTTTAAAAGGATAACTTGCAAGATAAGTTGTAAATAATACTGCTACATAATTAAGCATAATAGTAACAACCATTTCATTCACATCAAGCAGTCCTTTTAATATTCCTGGTATAAATGCAAATAACCCACCTACAATCATAGCTGCTACTAAAGATAGTAACACATGGATTACTGGGCTAAGCCCTGTAAAAGTAAATCCAATATATGCTGCTGCAAATGCGCCCATATATAATTGGCCTTCTACACCCATGTTAAATATATTTGCTCTAAAGGCAATAGCTGTGGCAAGTCCTGTAAATATCAATGGAGTAGCACTAAATAATGTGTTATATATGCTGCCCTTTCCTACTAATGCTCCTCTAAAAAGTGCACCATAAGCCTCAAGAGGATTCATTCCAGATATTCCAATGAGTATAGCACCAATTATAAATGCAAATATAACTGGTAATAGGGAAGTTAAAATTACTTTAAAATATTTTGTTATACTATTCTTCAATGTCATCTCCCCCTTTTTTCTCTTTAATACCAGCCATTAAATAACCTAAGCTTTCTTTAGTTGCATCCTTAGCACTCATTTCTCCAATAATCTTTCCTTTATACATGACAATAATTCTATCGCTTAATCCCATAATCTCAGAGAGTTCAGATGAAATTAAAACTACTGCTTTACCCTCATCTCTGATTTTAACTATCTGTTTATGAATAAACTCTATAGACCCTATGTCTACACCTCTAGTAGGCTGACTAGCAATTAAGACCTGTGGATTCATAGACATTTCCCTTGCAATAATAACCTTTTGTGCATTTCCACCTGAAAGCTGTCCTACTTCTCCATCATCAGAGCCTACTCTTATATCAAATCCTTCTACGAGTTTTTGTCTACGATCTTGCATACCGCTAATATCTAGCATCCCTTTCGAGCAAAATGGCTCCTGCATATGATAACCAGCTATAAGATTCTCTGATATTTTCATAGTTTTACATAATCCATGCTTATATCTATCTTCTGGAATAATTCCTATCCCTTGTTTTCTGATTTTGTCAGGCCAAAGATTAGTAATATCTTTTCCCTCAAATTTTACTTCACCTTCTGTAGCTACCATAAGTCCTGTTAGTACCTTCATTAATTCTGATTGTCCATTACCCTCTACACCTGCAACTCCTAGTATTTCTCCAGAATGTACTTTAAATGAAACTTTATCAAGTACCTTTACGCCTCTCTCATCATTTGTTGAAATATCTTTAACCTCATATACAACGTTGCCTGACTTTTTATCCTTTTTTTCTACTCGAAGTAGTACATCTCTTCCTACCATCATTTTCGCAAGCTCTTCTTCACTTACTTCAGCAGTCTTCACGCGACCTACTACTGTTCCTCTTCTTATGACAGTAACACTATCAGAGCATTTTTTTACTTCCCCAAGCTTATGAGTTATAATAATTATCGTCTTTCCATTTTTCTTAAGCTCCTTTAAGCTTTCAATCAGCTCATCAACCTCTTGTGGAGTAAGTACTGCAGTTGGTTCATCTAATATTAATATGTCTACATCTCTATAAAGCATCTTAAGGATCTCAACGCGCTGTTGCGTTCCTATAGAAACATCCTGAATTTTGCTTTTTGGATTAGTATCAAACCCATATTTCTTTATCAATTTATCTACTACATCTATTTCTTTTTTTCTATTTATAGTAAGCCCCTTTGTTAACTCATCTCCAAGTAGTATGTTCTCATAAACAGTAAAACTAGGTACAAGCTTGAAATGTTGATGTACCATACCTATGCCAAGCTTTATAGCATTCTTAGGATTTGATATTCTTACACTTTTTCCTCTTACAAGAATTTCACCAGATGTTGGAGCTAAAAGACCAAACAGCATATTCATCAAAGTTGTTTTACCAGCTCCGTTTTCTCCAACAATAGCGTGGATCTCTCCTTCTTCAACCGAAAAGTTGATTTTTCCGTTAGCAGTAAAATCGCCGAATTTTTTCGTCAAATCCTTTGTTTCTATTATCTTCAAGAGCCTCCACTCCTTATCAAAAATTTCGTACTGCAGTCATATGACTGCAGTACATATTGATTATTGTTGAGTAATATCAGTTACGACAATTTCTCCATCTATAATTTTTCCTTTTAATTCTTCTACCTTGTCCAAATATTCTTGTGGTAATAAATCCTTAGTATATTGCATTGGACTTAACTGTACCCCACCTTCTTTAAGTCCTAAAACCATGTCATTTGAATCCTTAATAGATCCGTCTTGAAGTGCTTTTGCTAAATCAAACACAGCAACGTCAACACGCTTCATCATACTAGTCAACACATTTCCTTCTGCTATATAGTCTTGATCAGAGTCTACTCCTATTGCAAATACGCCTTTTTCCTTAGCAGCATTTATTACTCCTTCTCCTGTACCACCAGCAACTTGATAAACTATATCAGCGCCCTGCTCCATTTGAACTAAAGCCATTTCTTTTCCTTTAGCAGGATCTCCGAAAGAATTTGAATATCCTGAAATAACTTCTACCTCTTTATCTATATATTTAGCTCCTTCTTCAAATCCAACTAAGAATTTATCAATACCTGGTGACTGAATACCACCTATAAATCCTAATTTTTTATCTGCATTCATTCCTTTAATCTCTGTGTTTGAAGTTACTAATGCTGAAAGTGCCCCAGCTAAGAATGAACCTTCATGCTCTTTAAATATAACTGATGTAACGTTTGGTTGGTCTACCTTGATGTTAAAAATAGCAAATCTTGTTTCAGGAAATTGTGGAGCAACTGTGTTTAATATATCAGCATGTCCATATTCTAAAGTCGCTATTAAATCATAGCCTGCCTTTGCAAGCTCTGTTAAGTATTTTTCTCCTTCTGAAACATCTTTTGGCTCAACTACTTTAATTTCCATTCCTAGTTCTTTCTCAATCTTCTTTAATCCCTCGTATCCTGAGTCATTGTAAGAACGATCTCCTAATCCACCCATACTACAAACCATAGCTACTTTAAGCTTTTCTGTAGCATTTGAGCCATTATCTGACCCATTTGAATCTCCACATCCTGCTAATAAACCAATGGATATTACAAAAACAAGAATTAATGCAAAAATCTTACTTTTTTTAAACATAAACGTCCCTCCCATTTTAATTGTTTTTTTAAATTAAACACATGAATATGTTAAAAAAATTGTCCTGCTTTAAATATCACCTCCATGAATTAGCCTCTTATTTGTTCGATATAAAATTTTGATCGATCTGATCTATAATGGGTTTTAAAAAACTCTACAATAGTTTCTTCTCCATTAACTAGACCGTATACCCAACCTCTGAAGAATAAAATGGGTTTGCTCTCATCTATCTCTAATAATTTTGCTATCTCATCATAAGCAAGAACTGCTTCTATAGTTCTGTTAGCCCTTAAAACTTTAATATTATATTGTTCTTCTAATACTTTATATAAAGAATTCTTGCTAAAATCATATTTTTCGATTCCTGGAACAAGCTTATATGGTATATATGATTTAGTAGTATTTATTGGATACCCATCACCATAAAAGACTCTTTCTGTAAAGAAAACCTTTTCATTTGATTCTAAATTAAAGTATTTCTGTATCTTTTTATTAACCTTCTCTATACCTGCATGTATAAGCTTTGCTTCTGGTTTAAAACCATGTCTTTTTAGTTCTTCTGTACAGCTTGTGAGGTTAATTAACCCTTGAGTAAATTTTTTTCCTTTCACATAAGTACCTTTTCCCTGAACCTTGTAAAGATAGCCTTCATTTACAAGTACATCTATAGCTTTCCTAACAGTAGTTCTACTTAACCCATACTGTTCCATAAGTTCCCTCTCAGAAGGTATCAACTCATCAGATTTTATTTCTTCATTATCAATCATTTTGATAATTTCTTCTTTAAGCACAAAATATTTTGGTACCATTGAATCTATCATTGAATTAACCATAATTGCCCCCTGTAAACATTAGTAATTAGTAACGACGATACAACATCGTGACGTCACTACCAGTTGATTTAATTTTATCATTTAGATAATCACTTTTCAATAGTAAATTTATAAATAATATATTATATTGTTTAATGTGATATACAATATATAAAAATGCTGCTAGTTGTATGCAATTAAAAAAGCATCTAATTCAAAAATTAGATACCTCAATTAATGTTTTGCTAATTATAGATTAGTTCAAGTGAGATTTTAAGCTTTGTTTTGATTTTATTTCTATTCATCGGACAAAGTTCTCTAGATTCATAATATGATTCTTTTCTTCGTGTATAATTATAGATAAAGCTTCATAGCTGCCAGTTTGACTATCCATCTTTTTGCGCACTAACAAACCCTGTATACTTAAAGCTAATGCTAAATTTTTTCTTTCAAAATCAATAACAAATTGTAATAAATCACTTGTATTATTTATGCTAGAATACTTAATACTCTTAGACAGTTCAGAAGCAAGTTTTGATGCTTTATCATACACGTCAAATTCTATTTCTATATTATTTTTTTCTGTTATCTGCTCCTTCAAGTTTTTATATATATTTATATGTCTCTGCTCTTCTCTTGCGAAAACTCCTGCTGCAAGCTTTATACTTCCTTTTAGCTTAGAGTCCTTTGACATATCAGTGTACATTTGAAGCCCCTTTTTCTCAATTTCAATAAACTTGTCTATTAAATCAATTACTGTGTACATTTAAATCACCCTTTCTATTATCACAAATTTACTTGTATACTATTATGATATACCCTAAGTCTATTATAATAAAGCACTATTATATTTGTAATTTTATAATATTTGTATTTTAAAATTACATCAATCTAGTTATAATAGTTTAGTAATGATTTCTTATATGGAGGATTTATATGAAGCCTAACATCATTTTTGAAGATAAAAATATCCTTGTAGTTGAAAAACCCCCTATGGTTCCATGTCAAAGTGACAAGTCAAAAGATGAAGATTTAATAAATATTTTAATAAATCACCTTAAAGGAAAAAATGTTCATTTAGTTGAACCATACTTAGGACTTGTTCATAGATTAGACCGTCCCGTTGGAGGTGCAATGGTGTTTGCAAAAACAAAAGAATCAAACTCAAATCTATCAAAGCAAATATCTGAGCGCCGTTTCAATAAGCAATACCTTACAATCGTATGTGGTAAGCCTGAAACTATATCAGGCAGTTTGAATGACTTCCTAAAAAAACTTGTTACAGTCAATATGAGTAAGGTTGTGTCTAAAGAATCAAAAGGCGCTAAAGAAGCTGTGTTAGACTATCAAGTTCTTGATAGTATTCAAACCGAAGAATATGATGATCTAAGTCTCCTTAAAATAAATCTTAAAACTGGACGCCATCATCAAATTAGAGTTCAACTATCTAATGCTGGGTGGCCTATATGGGGTGATAATAAATATAATAAGGTATTTGTTAAGAAAAAGGAATGGACTCAAATATCATTGTGGTCATATAAGCTTGCCTTTAATCATCCAGTTAAGAAAACTCAGCTAAGTTTTACTTCTTTGCCAAGCAATGAGTATCCGTGGAATTTATTTGATGCTAAATTACTATCTAGCCTATAGATTAGCATTCAAATATAGAAGATCACCATTAAAGCTTAAAATCGGTATACAACAAAGCAGATAACGAAAATTCTAAAGTTTCCATTATCTGCTTTGCTGTATCTTAATGAAGTTGATTGCGTCTCAAAAATTCTTCAAACTGTACATTTGGTACAGGTGGGCTATAATAATATCCCTGTATCTTATCACAGTTATTTTCCTTTAGAAATTTAAGCTCTTCCTCAGTTTCAACTCCTTCAGCAGTAACTTGTAATCCAAGTTGATGCGCTAATAATATTATAGTCTTAGATATTGCCATATTTTTAGGATTTAAGTTTATATCCTTAATAAATGTTCTATCTATTTTAAGTTCATCTACACTCATTTCTTTTAAGTAGTTTAAGCTTGAGTACCCTGTCCCAAAATCATCTATAGAAATATGTACACCTATTTCCTTAAGTCTTTTTAAAACGTTTATAGTATATTTAATATCAATAATTGCAATAGATTCTGTAATTTCAAGCTCAAGATATTGAGGATCTAGTCCTGTTTCAATTAATACCCTTGATACTGTATCAACAAGACTATAATTTTTAAACTGTCTAGCAGAAATATTGACAGAAACACACATTGGCCCATATCCTTTGTCAATCCAAGCTTTGGTCTGTCTACATGCGTTTAGTAGCACCCAATCTCCAATTGAAACTATCAGTCCAGTTTCTTCAGCAATAGGAATAAACTTTGAAGGAAGTATTAATCCGTCTTTACGATGTTTCCATCTTAAAAGAGCTTCCATTCCTGCTATGTTTCCTGTAGAAGCTTCTACCTTAGGCTGATAATATACTATAAATTCATTATTCTCTTCAGCTTGTCTTAGTTTATTAATCAATATAAGATTTTCTAATTCTCTTTCACTCAAAGCTTCATTATATATAAAGTAGCTATTTCCTCCAGTGTCTTTAGCCTTATACATAGCTAGGTCTGAAGTTTTCATTAGCTCCTGAAAATCTTCTCCACCTTCGGGATATATAGATATCCCTATACTTGTAGTAATAAAAAGTTCATAATCAGTTATTGTAAATGGTTTTTTGAACTGTCTAATAATTGCCTCCGCTACTTTGATAACATCCGCATCATTGCTTATGTCCTTTACCATCACAAAAAACTCATCACCTCCAACTCTAGCTAATACATCTGTTTTGTCAAGTATTTCAGCAATTCTTTTTCCAGCCATCATAAGAATTTTATCCCCTATGTCATGTCCTAAAGTATCGTTAATATGCTTAAATCGGTCAATATCTAGATTTAGAATTGCATGCTTTTTGTCATCTTTCCTTGGAGCATCTATTGCTTCATTTAGTGCCTCAGTAAAGTAAATCCTATTAGGTAGTCCAGTCACCGTATCATAATATGCTAGGTTATGTATTTTTTCTTGATGAATAATCAAGTTCCTATTAGCATTTTCAAGTTCAGATGTCCTCTTAGAAACCTCGCTTTTCAATTTTTTATTCCAGAAAACAAAAAATAGTATTACTAAAACAATGATCAGTGCTCCAGAGACTATTTCCTTAATAAAAACTTGCAAAATATACCCTCGTGATAATAGATTCTCTCCAAACCATTTTTTATATATTTTTTGATACGTTCCATTTTTCTTTATAGTTTCTATTCCAAGGCTAAGCTTGTCTCTGACACGTCCATTTCCTTTTTTAGTTGCAGGTCCATATTCTACCACACCTATAGGTTCTCCTGCGATTTTTATTAGATCCGTCTTTTTCTCCTTTTGTAAATAGTAAAGCCCTGTGAGTCTATTTCCAATAAAAACTTCTGACTCTCCGTTTAGTAGTGAATGTATGGCTTCTTTTTGATTTTTTTTAGGAATCGCTATTATTCCTGGTATACTATGTATCATTTCTTCGTTAATATCTCCTTCTTGAAATGATACACGCACATCTGACAAATCAGTAAGCTCCGTAATATAGTTAGTTCCCTTCAGTACAAACATTGCTTGAGAATTAGTAACTGTCGGACTGGCAAACGAAAAGAGTTTTTTTCTATCATTTGTTTTTGACATACCTTGTATGGCATCAACTTCCCCTTCTTCAAGTGCATTTATTGCTTCTTTCCACTCCATTGGAGCAAATTCAATTTCTATTCCAAGCTCAATACCAACTGCTCTCATTATATCTACATTAAACCCTTTGTAATTTCCATTTTCATCAACGTACTCATAAGGAGGATGATCGTTATCTCCTGCAATTCTTAAAACACTGTTCTCACTGTCTCCTGTATTGTTCATAGCTATAGATGGAAAAACAATAACAAATATTAAAGCTATACTTAGAAACAGAACTCGTATTTTCAAGCTAATCTCTCCTCTGTAAAAGAATATTAACTGTCAAAAAATGAATATTCAGTATATTCATACATCTATTGCTATATTTATTCTACATATTTCTGCAAATTCCTTCACGAAAATAGTCCTGATTTACTGCACCCTTGTCTCTCTACACAAAAAAATACTAGCCTTCGCTAGTATTTTTTATCATCAGTCCCTTATAACTGATTCTATTGTAGCACCGCCTATGATCTCATCTCCATGATACATTACAACAGCTTGCCCAGGTGCTACAGCTCTTTCTTTTTTGTCAAATATTACCTTAATCCTATCATCCTCTAACACTGATATAGTAGCTGATAAAAGCAATCCCCAATGGCACACTTTAACATCACACTTCAGCTTCCCTTCCAGCTTCTCAAAAATAGTAAAATTAGGATTCTTTGCAATTAATCCTCTAGAATACGTAAGTTCATCATCGCCGAGTACTACTTCATTTTCTTCTGCATTTATACTAATTACAAACATAGGTTTATTAAAGTATTCTGCTAACCCCCTACGTTGTCCAATGGTATAATTAACTATCCCCTTATGCTTTCCAATAATATTCCCATTTATATCAACAAAATTACCTTCTTTCTTAGCTTCAGGTGCATTTGATGCTAAGTATGAACCATGATTTCCATTTGGTATAAAGCATATTCCGACACTATCAGTCTTCTTTGCCATATTTGGATCTATGTCATATGCAAGTTTTCTCACTTCCTGCTTTGAGCGATACTTTCCAAGAGGCAAAATTATGTGCTTAAGTTGTTCTTGCTTTAAAGAATGAAGCACATATGCTTGATCCTTTCTATCTGCTATTCCTTTGTAGATTCTATACCTTTTAATCTCATCATCATATCTAACAGTTGCATAATGTCCTGTAGCAATATAATATGCACCTAAGCGGTGTGCAGATTCTAACAATTTGCCATATTTGATAATTCTATTGCATGTAACGCATGGGTTAGGAGTCCTGCCCTTTAAATATTCATCTATAAATTCTTTTTTTATAGCATTGTCAAATATTTTACGATAATCTACAACATAGTGAGGTATTTGTAGAATGTCTGCAACTCTCTTTGCATCCTTAATAAATTGCGCTTCAACAACGTTCCCCTTTGCATCATATTCATCAAATAGGAGCATAGTAAGTCCTATGACCTCATATCCTTGTTTTTTAAGAAGATATGCTGTAACAGTACTATCTACTCCCCCACTTAATCCAACAGCTACTTTGTTTTTGCTAAGCTCCATAGTACCACCTTTTCTACCATTATATTAATTAAGCTTTATTCTTTTAATTATACATTATATTGATTCAAATAACTTAATGAATGATAGATAAAAACATTTTTTTCTCTGTAAAAAAATGATATAATTTGGTAATAACTCCGTTATTAATTTTTTTTAGGAGATGAAACCATGAAATTGAATTCTGAAAATATCTCATCCATGCTAGAACGCTCAAAGAAAATATCAACAGAAAATCCGCAGCAATCATTTGAGCTAGCAAGGAATGCATTATATATATCAATGCAAGATAATCTAATAAAAGAACAAGCATATAGCCTTATGTGTATGGCTTATGCCTCTAGAGTTATGTCCCGATATGTAGAAGGTCTGAGATATTCTTTTGATGCTTTAAGGATATTTATATGCATCAATGATGTAGAGGGTAAGATAAGAGCATATAACATAATAGGAATAATTTATTTCTATTACGGCAGCTATAAACAAGCCCTAGAATATATGCTGAATGCTCTTGAACTTCTTAAGTCTACTGAAGACTATTTCCTTACTTCATGTGTTCTTAACAATATTGGAGAAATATATAGAGAAGCTGATGACAGTAATAATGCAATTATGAACTATAATGAAGCTTTGAAGATTTCAGAAAAATATGGTTTTGAACAGAACAAAGCAGCTATTATGTTGAATATAGGTAAAATATATAGTAATCTTAAAAAATACTCTGAATCCTTAGATTTTTTCTATAAAAGCAGAATCATCCTATTAAACACAAATGATATAGTGACTCAAGGAGAAGTTGAGTGCGAAATTGGTAAAATAATGTATAGTTTAGGTCATTTAGATATAGCAAAAAAACATTATTTTACAGCACTAAAGAAATTACATAGTATACAAAATAAATTCTATATAATAGACGTTCTTGTAAATATAGGTATTCTTGAAGCTACGATTTATGGCAATGCGATAGAGTATTTTAATATAGCTCTTAAATATGCTGAAGAAATAAAGTCAGATACAAAAATAAGTATGCTGTATAAGCATTTGTCCAGCTACTATTCTAATCAAAATGACTATAAATCTGCATTGGATTTTTTTAAAAAATATCACTATAAAGAACAAGAAATTGAAGCATCTAACTTAGCCAGAAGACTTGAGATAAAAAAATTAGAGTATGAATATAATAAGAAGAAGAATGAAGTTGAAAACCTACGACATTTGAGCAAGACTCTTGAAGATGAGATATCTGTATCATTTGAAAAAGTTGAAAAGCTAAAAGTTATAAATGAAAAATTAAAAAAAGAGACAATAATCGATGAATTGACAGGTATCTATAACAGAAGAGGATTAAACCAAAAGCTAAAAGAGCTTATAGATAATCACAATAATTCTAAGGAGCATATTGTCATTTTTCTAATAGATATTGATAGATTCAAAAAGTATAATGATTACTAGGGACATCTGCAAGGTGATAAATGTATAATAGATATCTGCAAGTGTATAAATAATATCCAGCAAAAAGATAGTTTCTTTGGAAGGTACGGTGGGGAAGAGTTTCTGTATATAGCCAAAGCTAAAGACTTTGAGTATGCAGTTATGCTTGGTGAAAAAATAAGAAAAAAAGTTGGAGACCTAAATATCAAATATAATGGCAATACAAATTCAGATAATGTCACTATTAGCATCGGTGGAGTATATACCTCTCTTTCACCATCTAAAAGCATTCACCAATTAATAGATGCAGCTGATTCTCAATTATACCATGCAAAAAATGAAGGAAGAAACAAAGTATGTGTAATTTCTTTAGGTATATAATATAGACATTAAAGCATCTATACATTTTGTAAAGATGCTTTTGTTTTTGACTTTTTAGGTTCTTTAATAATACCATATATAGATAATATAATTATCGCACTTCCAACCAAAACATTTATAGTAATACTTTCATGAAAAAGAATAGCACTCATAACGATACTTGTAATAGGTTCAAATGTACTTAAAATAGAGGTGTTCGATGGTCCTATTATTTTTACAGCTACAGAAAAGGCTATTAGTCCAAATATTGAAGTCAGGGCTATCAATATAATGAATATTAAAGAATAACTTTCCATGTGAAACTTTAAAGTTCCTGTTAATAATCCAAATACAAATATCCCTACAGAAGAAAATAATGATACATAAAAAGTTAATACCGTACTATTAATATTCCTTATCTTGCTGTTACCTATTTGTAATATATAAATTGAATAAAAGATCCCTGATGCAAGAGCAAGTAAAACCCCTAAAATATGAAGCTTATTGGAACCAAAACCTATCAAAATATATACTCCAGCTAAAGAAAGAAATAATGATATAACCTTTCTTGCATATAGCTTTTCTTTAAAAATTATAAAAGACAAAAATATAACAACTGCAGGATAAATAAAGTGCAGTATTGTAGATAGTCCAGCAGCAATATACTCATAAGATAAAAATAAAGTCAACGAAGTTGCAGCATAGCCAACTACACCAGTAAAAATCATATTGGGTATAACTTTTTTGTCTAACATAATATCAACTTTTTTAATCTTAAGATATATAAAAAGAAAAACAGCTGAAAATAGAAATCTTAGAGACACAACTGTAATTGCATTAGTACCCCCTCTATATGCATAAATAGCAAAAGTGGGAAGAAGTCCAAATGCAACTGCAGATAACATAGCATAAACTATACCTTGAATTCTTTTCATATTTTCCATCTTCTACTCCTCTAAATACTTATTATCATCAATAAGATATTATACTCGTGAAGTAATAAAAAAGCTATCTTCTATTTGCGAAATAAAGCCTTAATTTCTTCTTATAATCTTGAAAAGCTATGCTTTGCTAATCATTATATTATATTAGTCTAAATTGCATTATTTCTTCAAAACCACAAATGCACCCTTTTTTATGTTGTCAAAAATAAATACATCTTCTTCCTTAGTAATATACTTATTTATAAACGATTTTAAAGTTACTGTTTCCATTTCTGATTCTATATGGAAAAACTTTTTAAAGTAGTCAATGGACTCTTCATAGCTATCAAAAATTTGAGGAAAATTGTATTCTATTTCTTCACAGTAATACTCATATCTAAGTCCATGTAAATCTTCAAGAAGCTTATCTACAGTCTTACTGAATTTTTTTAACTCCCTACCTAACATTCTGCTTAGCTCATTACCATTAAAATTATGATAATTATTTGTAGCTGGACATATTATAAAAGCATATTCATTTATATGACTATAGAGTTTTTGAATACTGCTTATTTCAGAAAATGCATTTCCGCTGTATGCACTTACTGCGAAATCATACACTTCTACATCAGCTCTATGAAATGGTGATACAATGCACTCTATATTTTTTACGTTGTTAAGTTCAGCTTTTCTTTTTAAATTTAATAACATATTATATGATGAATCTAATGCTGTAACATTTACACCCTCTTTTGCCAATTCTATAGAAAAAGCCCCTGTCCCAGCTCCAATCTCTAAAGCACTTTTCCCTTTTCTATTGGGAACCCAGCTTCTAATCTTTTCTAAGAACACATCAGGGTACTCATTTTTTTCATATGATAGTGCTTTTTCATATAAATCTATCTTTGGCTGAGGCCAGAGATACGAGTCTTTCTTTTTTAATTCTATTCCATGTTGATTTAATATATCTATCCCTATTCTATAACATTCATCTCTATTTACTTCATTAACTTCTATAACCTTAACATTTGCTCTCTGTCTTATATTATCTAGAAACTCACTCTCCCTCTGCTTTAATATTCCAAGAACTAATTTTTCACTATCAATTGCTTCATATACTTTCTGTTGGAATTTATAGGCTTTATTTTCTAGTACACCCAATTCGTCCATGACAATAATATCTCTACTATTCAAGCTTTTATCAATTATCTCTACTGCATATGTATCAAAAGTGTCTATATCTATAACAGCCTCTGAAATATCCTCACCTATACCCACTCTTGCAAAAATATGAGTACCATTATAATTGTTTAATGACGTAATCGATATTTCACTGCCCCATTGATAAGTGTTCTTTTTAGTTAAAAATCCTCCTATAGATACATTTACTTCCTCTAATACTCTTTTTAGTGCCGTTGATTTGCCGATTCCCACAGTCCCTGTAAAAAATATATTGTTAATCACAATAATCACCTTCCTAAAATATTACTTCATCATAGAAAATCTTTCTTATACAGTATTGACGAAATATTCTTGTTCCGTTATACTAATATTAATATAACGTTTTTAGTTTTTCAAGCCCAATATATTTTAAAGTTGATTAAAAATATTAAATTTGCCCTTCTGTATATACAAATATACATTTAAGCTTAGCTTCAGCTATATTGAAAAATCTAGCTGAAGCTAAGCTTGTTTTTGTTGATATAAATTTGCTGGTCATTCTTTAATTTTACTTTATTTACAAGTATTGTAAAATCACGCGAATAAAATTGTATTATATGTCAATGATATTCTATGAGAGTATTTATTGGAGGTGTCATAAAATAGATAATACAAGTAAACTCGAAGTAGCTTTATGGAGTATAGCTATTCCAGGGTTCGGACAATTATTGAATAAAAAATATGTTAAAGGATTGTTACTCATTGGATTAGAATTCTTAATAAATATGAATTCTAATCTAAATACTGCTATTGTATCAAGTTTCTACGGCAACACATCTGCTGCCATTGACCAAATAGATTATCAATGGCTCATGTTTTATCCTTGTGTTTATATGTTCGCTATTTGGGATGCTTATAAAGACTCTGTAACATCAACAGCACCATTATCTTTTATACCATTTGCTTTAGCTGCATATTTCGGGACGATAGGAGTAATTTATTCAAAAACATTTATATTATGGGGAGTATTATTCGGTCCTGTTTGGCTTCCAATATTGGCCATATTTTTTGGAATAGCAATAGGTTTATTAATAAGGAAAGCTATCCTATGAATATGCAATGGAATATTGAAACATTTATTTCCGTTTCTGCCATTATTGCTTGTTTAATAGGAAGCTATTCTATAATAAAGATCGATTGGAAAAAGTATGGATTATTATTTATAGTAAGTGCGATAATGGGGGGAATAATATGCTATGTTTTTATAACCATTGGATTTTATTCCTATCCATTTAGAAATTTTCCTACTATTTCAAGAATGCCTTTTGACACTATCCTCACATCATTCCCCTTTTTGGTGCTATTTAGCATAAGATTTAGTCCAAAATCATGGGCATATAAAATACCCTTTTACATGGGTATTGTACATATTGGTATGCTTGGTGAAACTTTATGCTTACTTAATACAGAGCTAATACAGTACAATTTTAAATGGGATTTTTGGGATTCCTACACTTGGTGGTGGATATACCTATTATTATTTGAACAAATTGGCAGACTAATAATACCAGACCATCTTCGCGAGCCTATAGACTCAGAAGCTTTTAACTATGGGAAATGGCTGTTTTACATTCTTCATTTTATTTTTATATTAACAATTTTCTTAGGAGGCTATTATTTAGGATTAGTCAAAGGTAAATCTTTATAATTTCATAACACAATAAAGCCACCAGATTAAATAAGGTGGCCAAATCATATCTATTTGTTTTTGATTTCAATTCTATTTTGAGCAAACTTGATATTCCCATTTTTCAGTAGTTTTCCTATAGCTCTTTTAAATGCACTCTTGCTCATGTTTAGTTCCCTTTTTATTTCTTCTGGTGAACTATTATCATTTAACCCTAATACTCCTCCATTGCTAGTTAAGCTATCCATAATTTTTTTAGCATCTTCGTCCATTTGCTTATATGATTTTTCTCTTAAGCTTATATCAAGCTTTCCATCTTCTCTTACCTTTGTGACTCTTCCTTCAACTCTATCTCCAAGCTTGTAATCTCCATACAGTTCAGTCTTATGTACTAACCCGTGGTACTTGTTATCAACTGCAATAAATGCTCCTATGTCACTTTTCATTCTATAGATTACTCCTTCAACTCTGTCATTTTCTTCATATGGAGATCTCTCTTCAAGTAACTTAGAAATGTTCATAGTAGCACATAATCTATTACTTTTATCTATATATAAGCCTACAAGATATTCCTTGTCCGTTTGAACTTTTGTGGTTTGCTCCTTAAACGGCAAAAGCACGTCCTTTTCTAATCCCCAGTCTAAGAATGCTCCTACTCTAGTTGTTTCTACTACTTTAAGCATTCCTAGTTCTCCAACAGTAAGCTTCGGTCTGTTAGTTGTAGCTATCATCCTATCTTCAGAATCTCTATATACAAATACCTCTATCTCATCTCCTATTTGCACGTCTTCAGGTATTTGCTTTTTAGGTAATAAAATATCATCTTCACTCTTATCATCTTTCGAATTTAAGTATACTCCTATTGATGTACTTCTTAAGACTTCTAGTTTTTGTATTCTACCTAATTCTATCAAACTATAAACATCCTTCCATTTTCTTATTTTCTTTATAGTATTTCCATTAATTATTAAGATTAGCTTTAATATCATATATTATTTGTATGCTACTTATAATATCATAAATTTATACAATTCAAAGTAATATTCTTAACCTCATTATCACTATTATAATAACCCCTTCTTCTTAAAATATATAATGGATATAAGAATAACAAGTCCACTTAAGAAAAATGCAAAAGGATATCCATACACCCAGCTAAGCTCTGGCATATTTTTGAAATTCATTCCATACCATCCTGCAATAAGTCCTAATGGTAAAAATATTGTAGTAATTACTGTAAAAAGCTTCATTATATTATTAAGATTTATGTCCACTTGAGCTTGATAAGCCTCTCTAACTTGAGTTACATAGTCTCTAAGATTGAGTACATTTCTATTTAGGCGTTCTATACGATTAGTCAATATTTTGAAATATCTTGTCATCTTCTCATCTAAAAGTCCATTTTCATTCTCCTCAAGCCCTTCAGCAATATCTAACAACGGTTCATAGTATCTCTTTAAAAACAAAAGCTTTTTTCTCAAATCTATAATTTCTTTGATATAGTCTTTTTTTTCTCCTTTTATAAGATTTTCCTCTATCTCTGATATTTCCATTTCTATGCTATTCAATATTTTATTGTCAGATGATGTTAATTGATCTATTAAAATATATAAAATCTTTTCTAAGCTGTGAGTATTATTTGTTGTTCCTTTAATTGCCAAAAACACGGCCTTTTTTACCATACTTACAAAGTTTGATTTTCCTTTTATAACAAATATAAGATGGTTTTTGGTAAGATAGAAATTTAATTCTTCTAAAGAAAATGTGCTATTCTCATTACTTATTATATTTAACACACCAAAGCTTACAGCATCATACACATCAAGTCTTGGCATTTGCCTTGAATCCAAGCATTCATGTATTGTCTGAGGGCTAAAATGGAAGAACTTATTTATATCCTGCATTTCTTGAGGTGTGACAATCATCCAATATTTATTTTGAGTATTTTCTAATACTTCCTCAAATGAGCATTCTTTAATACTACCCGATAAAATTTTATATATCTCCATGTGATTCATCGCTCCAACTATACTAGAATTGTAATCTATTATATATCTATTATAGCATAACTAATAGTCATTTTTCATAAGTTGGAAAATAACTTAGAGTTTAGCAATCAGCTTTACTTTGAAGAATATCTTAGTGTATACTAATATTATTATCAAAGAGCAAACACCGAAAGGAGTGGGCACCATTAAGATTATATTTAATTATGTAGCTTATTTGCTCCAAATTGTATTAATTATTGGAGCTTTTATACTTCAGTATTTTTCTAATAAAAAGATGGGCGTTGCCAGGTATCTTGTATATAAAAATGGTCAGTTTGAAGCTGGTCTCTTTTCTTCAAATATGATACTGGTATATAAGCTATTAACAATATTTGCAGCTGCGGCTATAACACTTTTGCTAATAAAAAGCTTCAGAGGAAAAAGACACAACTATATAAAAGCTACACTTGTTATTAATTCGGTATTAATAGCTTTTAGCAGTTATTACACTTTCTTTGCAGACTCTGCAAATATACGTGCTCTATATTTCATACTAATAGCATTTTATACTAATATAATAATTCAGTTTTTGAGATCATATTTCTTGCTAAAAAAACAGAGGTAGCTTTCAAGCTAACCTCTGTTTATATATCTATTTACTTCTTGGATCCCCTTTTTGCACAGGATTATTCTCATCCATTGCCCATACATGCCAACCACCATCATACACGCTTATATTTTCCCAGCCAAGTGTATAAGCAGTAATCCATGCTACTGATGCTCTCCAACCTGTTCCACAATAGAAGCTTACTTCATTGTCTTTAGTAATATCCCATTCTGCCCATAGCTTCTCGATTTCATAAGGGCTTCTTAATGTACCATCAACATCTATATATTCTTCCATATGATAAGGGTCACTGCCTGCATGTCCCCAAACGGCTCCCTTTGGTTCTCCA
The DNA here is from genome assembly GCF_050433385.1 of Brassicibacter mesophilus. NCBI lineage: Bacteria > Bacillati > Bacillota > Tissierellia > Tissierellales > Thermohalobacteraceae > Brassicibacter > Brassicibacter mesophilus. The sequence goes on along the minus strand of NZ_JBNPXI010000005.1, from coordinate 111,000 downwards.
GCTTCTTTTATATAATCATACCCACTTGTTTCACCGATAAATTCTTTCCAGCTTCTGATACTTACAAGTCGATAGTTAGGGTCTTTTTGCTTTTCCATTACGTCTTTAGGAAGTGCAACAACATATTCTGGACGCTGTGGTACCGTTAGTCCAAAATCCTTTATAGCTGTAGGTTTGTTTTCTTTTATTTCTATTTCAAATCCAGCATCCTTCCAAGCTTTAAGACCACCATTTAATAATCTTACATCTTTTACTCCAGCCCATAAGAGTCCTTGAACTTCTCTTGCAGCTGCAGACACATCTTCAGAATAAATTACAACAGTAGTATCAGGTGTAATACCAAAAGCTTCAAGAGATTCTTTTACCTTATCATTTGGACCAAAGTTCCATTCTGGATCACTTTCGATATTGTCTGTATTAAAGTGGAATGCACCTGGTATATGACCTGCATTATATGCTTCAGAAACAGATCCCCATGATGTCTCAAGTATTACATAATCTTTGCCTGCATACGTCTCTGGATTTTCACCTTTTATTAATGCATTAACCCACTCAGGATAAACCACAAGCTGATAGTTTGGAAGTATCTCCATAGGCAAATCCTTATTATCTGCCCATTCTTTAAGGTTTTCAAACTTATATACATCTTTATAATTTAATGCACTTAATTGTTTTGCCATTTCATCAATTTTGTCATTATCACTATGATATAGGACAACAGTCTTATCTGATGCTATGCCTTTCTCTGTCAATAATTCCTCAAGAGATTTATCTTTTAACTCAGATAACCAGTTTACTGAAAACTGAATGGCATTTTTAATATGTCCACCACGGCTAATACCATTAATTTCCCAACCGTTATACGCTTCATCCTTCCTTAGGTCAACTATAACATAATCTGTATTGTCAAGATTCTTTTCAAGTTCGTCAATCGAAATCGTTTGCACATTTGTCTGAGTCTGTTCAGATGATTGTGCATCATTGGATGGTTGAGTCTCTTTATCTGGCTCAGTTTTCGCACCGCAGCCTGCTAATGATAATATTACTAAAAGAGCTACAACTATTAAAGAAACTTGTTTTTTAAACTTTTTTGGCACTCTTTACCACTCCATTCATGTATAATTTTTAAAACAATATCAGTATATCTTCTGGCACTCTTCGTTTCAAATAGATTATGTGAATAGATGTTTTCTAATCAATAGAAAATTTCAATAGTTAATATGTGACACATATTTCGTATATCTCTTCTTATGTGAACAATAAAAAAAGTCAGAGAAATTCTTCCCTGACTTTTTTTTATTCTATTTTATTTTTAGATGCTGATTCTATAATTTCTTAATCATATTATAGGTGCAAGCAGAAGCACCTCTTCATTCTCATTATATATTGTATTAAATTGAGCTATAGGCAGTGGATTCCTCCCTATACCTGTTTCAAAAGTATATCCCGGTCTACCATATTCTTCAATAAACCAGTCCTTATATCCAGCATAAGCAGCTTCATAAGGTGTATCTAATACAGCATATCCTGACGCCCTAGAAAAAATCTGTGCAATAGCCAAAGCGTTAGGAGGTGCAAGATTAAGATATTTCCAGTAAATAACTCTTCCCTGTGTATGGTATGCAAGAGTAAGTCTAAAATCGTGTTGTCTTGTAAAGCTTACCATAGCCTGTGTTTCTGGTTCTGAAAGAGGATATGGTCCACCAAATCTTGTAGGTCCAGGTCCGGTAACTCCAAGAGCTGGTTCTTGAGCCTTAGCTTCTTCCCAGCTTGCTGGATAGTTTCTGTTTAAATCAACTCCCCTAATATTTGCATTCCATACTTGTGAGAGTGGTCTTCCTGTATCATTCCATCTTAGAATTTCATCATAATACGGGTTTTCAGGACTTATTCCTTCGATTACAACATTTACCCCATCTGGATTTACCATAGGGACTATATAGATGCTACTTCTTTCCCATATTTCGGGCACATTGTATCCTCTAATAAAAGAACCACTTACATAAGCCTTTAAAAAACTTTCTGCAAACTTCATTAATACAGGCGAATTAATCCACTCTAATGCATGATGAGAAGCATTATAAAATACCTTTCTTGGACCTCTACCTAACCTTAAATAATATAAATTTCTTCCTAATACACTTTTCCCAGCAACTCCTACCTCTAAAAATGGATACCTTGCTTTTAAACCATTGATATTCTTTTCCATGATTTCATAAGTATACCCAACATCAGTTAGCACCACATCAATACCATATGGAACTACAATTCTTGTTCCTACAACCAAATTGTTTGGAGCTATGCCAGGATTTGCAACAATTATAGCGTTTACAGTCGTATAGTATCTTCTAGCAATATTATAGAGAGTATCTCCTGTTCTGATAGTATATGTGTCATAACCAATGATAAATCGATCCAATAACCTCCATGTCATTGGACCAACAATTCCGTCTGAGGTGAGCCCATTATTACGCTGGAACTCCATCACTGCTTGTCTTGTAGCTTCTCCATATATTCCATCAATAGTTCCAGGATTATATCCTATTTTGGTAAGAATACTCTGTACTAGCTTTACATTATTCCCTGTGGATCCAAGCCTCAATATCTCCATGTCTTCACTCCTATTATAGTTCTCTTATACATAATATTACAGGAGTAAAGTATATGTGAGCATATTCCATTCATAATCTACACTCAGTTATTATTAGTCTTTTGCTTACGACTTCTTTTGTGTGCTTTTTAGTACTAAAAGATGTTTTATATTATCTACTATTGTAAAGTTATGTACTTGAATCATAAGCCATAGTGTTCCATTAAACGGTTTTGCTGTTTTCATTAGTTCAAGTACTTCTTCATCAAATTCATGAGACAAGCTTTCAATCATAGGTACTAAGTCGAGTGTAATTACAACTAATGTCACAAAGCCATGTTTTTCAGGATATAAAGTACAAAGTGATTTCCCAGATTTCTTGTATTTTATATTCCATCCAGGCTTGCCAGAGCATTTGCTATACATTATCTTAGGTGAAGCATTGTATTCATTTTGAATAAAAGAATTTACATCCTGCCACATTCTTTGTGTATATTCGTCCATATAATTAAATATTTCTTCATAAGTAGGAGTATGACTAGCATCTTGAATTAAATCTCTATCAAACATTAATATATCTCCTCGTATAGTCTACTTAATGATTTTTTCATTTCTTCGATGTTACTTATCAAAGGTGAGATAGGGGTTCTCCCTTAAAAATTTCTCATTTTACTGGAAATACAATTTTAGTTAAAAGCTCACTTTCTGGCACGTCCATAGGTGAGTTATAATAAAACTCATAAGACACCCCTGTAGCTGTATATTCATTTTCCTTTATCCATTGCATCATTTCATTATAAGGAGCTTCCATATCTTTATATGGTCCTTTAAACATGCAAGATATTTGTTTTCCTGCAGGAATTTCGCTGGATTCTATATTGCCCTTCCCAGCCATAGGCTTGGAAACAGGGAATCCCATCTCTACATCAAGATTTTCCATATCTAGATTGTAATATGCTACAAAAGGAACATCTGACGGTTCACTCTCAATTTCTTTGAGATACTGCATAATGCTGTTATATGCTTTGCCTATCTCCTCCGGAAGATTCTCGACAGAAGTCCTTGTTCTAATAGAAAGCACATGTTGTGAAGGTTGATCAGTTAACTCAATTTTAAAGTTCATTATTTTTCCTCCTTACATTTTTTCTTAATTATACCATTCCAAACATGACAGCTGTGTGTCATGTTTAGTTAGAATATTTTTTATATATTCCTTGTGCTATTTCAGCAAGAATATTTCGAATATGTAAAGGGCTTACTACCTCCACTCCAGTACCAAAACTTAAGAGAAAACCATAAAGCCAATTATTTTCAGTAAGCATAATCTTAACCATGATTCTGCCATCTTCCCTAGTTACTGTGCTCCCTCCAAACCATTCATCAACGATGCTCTCCAGCTCTTTCTCGAAAACAAGCTCAAGCTCGACCATATCTTCTGTTTTCTGCCAATCACTATCCCATGGAAGCTGTTCCATTAGGACTTCTCTAGGGGTAAAGATTGTATCCGAAGCAGTCATTTCATTTATTCTTGACAGTTTAAAAAGGCGAAAATCTTTCCTCACTAAACACCAAGCATAGAGGTACCATTTTTGTCCTTTCAAAACCAGTGAATACGGTTCGACTCTGCGACAGGTTCTATTGCCTGATGAATCTGTATATACAAACTCGATTTCCTTAAAGCTTTCTATTGCATTTCGTATAGATGCTACTTTTGCTTTAAGAAGCTCATCTCCCCCCCACGGAGATAAATCTATCACAAGCTGTTTTGCTTTTGAATCCAGTTTTTCAAGCTGTGAAGCCGAAAGTGTATTTTTGATTTTATCAATTAAAACAGAATGTCTACTATCAGGAATAGTTCTATTGACTCCGTTCAACATAGTTATAATTGCAGCCATGTCATCTCCGGTCAGAACACTTTTATCTAAACGATACCCTTCTACAATCCCTATTCCACCATTTGTACCTTGATATGTGACTATAGGTATTCCTGCAAGATTTATGGCCTCTACATCACGTAGTATAGTTCTAACAGATACATCAAACATATCGGCTAATTCTTTTGCCTTAACACGCTCTTTTCTAAGAAGAATAACTAAAATTGAAATTAATCTATCAAGTTTCAATCTATCACCGCCTAACTAGCAAATATTATACTTAACCTCAGCATAATAATGTATCTTACTTCCATATATTAATAATATCTTTTTATAGAAATATATTCAATGATAGTAAAGGTATATTAACCAAAATAAAGGTTTTTAAATAAAAAATTGAATATATTTATATAATATCTTTAATCTCACAAATTTCTTATGATAGGTACTGAATATAAATTAACTTAATAGATTTATTCCAATACATATGCCACCATTTAAACATAAATCCACATAACTATTAATACTAAGTTTTAGTTATGCGGATTTTCATCATATACTAACAATTTTAGGTCGTCTCTTAAATATCAGTTTTAAAACGCTGGGATCACATTTCCTTTATAAACTCTATTAATTACCTCTTTTGTTTCTTCCTGATGATATATATCAGCTAGTTTAATGAGTGCTTTATTGTCTTTATCTTCTGGCTTTACTGCAATAATGTTTATATATGGCTTTGCATTCTCGCTGCTTACATCCTCAATGAAAATAGAGTCTTGTGTAGGAGTAAGTCCTGCCTCTACTGCTACACCATTATTTATTACTGCAATACTAGCATCATCAAGAGAACGTGGTATTTGTGTTGCTACTAGCTCTATTAGCTCTAAGTTTTTTGGATTTTTAACTACATCTTTGATTGTTGGAAGTAATCCTACTCCATCTTTTAATTTAATTAGTCCTGCCGATTGTAGTAAAATAAGTGCTCTTCCTCCATTTGTCGCATCATTGGGCAAAGCTACCTTATCTCCGTTTTTCACTTCATCAATAGTTTCTATTTTATTAGAGTAAATCCCCATAGGTGCTAGTACTGTATTTCCTATAGAGACAAGGTCTAGTTTATGGTCACTCTTAAACTTATCAAAATAAGCAATTGTCTGAAATGCATTTGCATCTATCTCTCCTTCAGCTAAAGCTAAATTAGGACGTACATAATCTGAAAATGCAACAATTTCTAACTCGATATTTTCATGAGCTAGCTTCTGTTTTACGTAGTCCCACACTTCATGTTCCGCACCAGTAACACCCAATTTAATTGTAGTCTTTTCAATAGTAGAATCTGTTTTTGTATTACTGCATCCCACAAATGAAGATAAAATAACTATTAATGCTATAAATGTTATAAAAATCTTTTTAACTTTCATTTAAATTCCTCCTAGATTTTAGTGATTTATTTTTTTTAATAAAAACTCTCCGAAGCCTTGCACCAAGTTCACAAGGATTAATAGAACAATAATAGTCACAACCATGATATCTGTCTTAAAGTACTGATATCCGTAGCGTATGGCAAAGTCACCTAGCCCTCCTCCGCCAACCGTACCTGCCATAGCAGAAAGTCCAATAAGACTTATTATGGCAATTGTTAATGCATAAATAATTCCTGGGAGTCCTTCTAGTAGTAAAATTCGACATATAATCTCAAATGGACTAGAGCCCATTGATTCAGCAGCTTCAATAACACCTCTATCAACATCAAGTAAAGCTGATTCAATTTGTCTTGCAATAAAAGGAGTAGCTCCAAAAATTAATGGCACTATAGCGCCCTTCATTCCAATAGTTGTACCTACTATAAGCCTAGTAACTGGAATAATAGCAGCCAGCAAAATAATAAAAGGAATTGACCTTAATGTATTCATAATTTTACCTACAATCTGAAAGCTCCACTTATTCTCTAAAATATGTCCTGGTCTTGTAACTACTAATATTACTCCTATAGGTATTCCTAATATAGTCGATATCACTCCAGATATAGAAACCATACATATAGTTTCATACAATGCTTTAAGCAAATCAGGATATAACTCGATTAGATTCGGTGCTAATGTCTTTATCAACGTTAACATCTTTTATCACCTCAACATAGATATTATGGTCTTCTAAATACTTAATTGCCTCTAAAATGTTCACTTTATTTCCACTAAGCCTAACTATAAGACTTCCAATAGGAACATTTTGGATGTTTTCAATATTTCCAAATAAAATACTAGCATCTATTTTATATACTCGAGAAATACGAGAAATAAATGGCTGCCCTGTTTTTTGTCCCATAAATGATATTTTAGCAAGCATCTGACTCTCAGCAATTTCATTTACAAAGTGCTCATCTTCGTAGAAGCTTTGTATATTGTTATAATGAAATATATTAGAAACAAAGCTTTTTGTAATACTCTCTTTAGGCTTCGAAAATACTTGTAAAACATCTCCGTTTTCAACAATTTCTCCATTTTCCATCACCGCAACCCTATTACATATTTCCTTAATTACTTGCATTTCATGTGTAATAATTACAATAGTTAAACCTAACTTTTCATTGATTTCCTTTAGTAGTTTTAGTATAGACTTTGTTGTTTGTGGGTCTAAAGCAGATGTAGCTTCATCACATAAAAGAACCTTTGGATCATTGGCTAGTGCCCTAGCTATTGCGACTCTCTGCTTCTGACCCCCACTAAGCTGAGAAGGGTATGCATGTGCTTTATCATTTAAGCCAACTAATTCAAGAAGTTCATACACTTTGTTTTGTATCTGATTACTATTTAATCCACTTCCTTTTAAAGGATAGGCAATGTTTTGAAATACACTGCGTGCCTTCATTAGATTGAAATGTTGGAATATCATGCCGATTTTTTTCCTGCTTTGCCTTAGCTGCTTTGGTGAAAAACTAGTTAGCTCTTTTCCATCAACAATAACCTTTCCTGACGTAGGTCTTTCTAGCAAGTTAATGCATCTAATCAATGTACTTTTACCAGCTCCACTGTATCCAATAACCCCAAATATTTCTCCCTTAGAAATGTTAAGATTTACTTTCTTCAATGCTTCTACAGCTTGATTCTTAGTAAAATAAGTCTTGTTGACATCATTAAGCAGAATCAATACAATCACTCTCCTCGTAAGAATAATTTCAAAATTATTAACAGAAAAACAGCAATAAAAAAAGCCCTATGGAAAGGACATATTATTCTACTATACCTTCCCATCTCTCAGAACTGTGTTCTGCTGGATTTAGCACCTGGCATTAATGCAAACGCTGGTTGCTGAGACTTCATTGGGCCAGTCCCTCGGTCTCTCTTGATAGGTTATCTCTTATTATTTTTTTACTTCATTTAATTCTTAACGTTTTACTGATTTAAACTCTTGTTTAATCTGATTAAGAAGCTCTGTATCTATAATCAAATCTAACCCTGTTAATGCTAGTGCTTTTGCCCCTAATAACAGTGCATTGTCGGCTTCTGCTGTAATAGCAGCATTACGGAAAGCAACAGTATGACCTACTAAGTTTTTATTACCTATTTTTATTGTAGGATGAATAGTAGGTACAACTTGGCTGATGTTTCCCGTATCAGTTGATCCAATACCTTTTTTACTACAAGCATCAAATTTTTCCCCAAGGTTTTCTAGGTTATTTTTGAAAACTTCATCAAGCCTTTTATTTATAAGAAGATTATCTACAGGGTTCTGAAATGCTATAATATTTAATTTGGATCCAGTAGCCATCGCAGCACCTTCTGCGATTGCCTTAACTTTTTTAGTTACTTCATCAAGTTTTGATTTTGTTTCTGCTCTTATAAAGAATCTTGCTTTTGCATAATCTGGTATAATATTGGGAGCATCTCCACCATGTGTAATAATTCCATGTATTCTTACATCATCAGCAACATGTTGTCTAAGAGCATTGATCCCATTAAATAAAAGTATTACAGAATCTAGAGCATTGATTCCTTCCTCAGGAGCTGCAGAAGCATGCGCAGATTTGCCTATAAATTCAAAATCTAAAGGATCTACAGCAAGGCTATTTCCTGTAATAGTAGTCCTGTTAGAAGGATGAAGCATCATACATGCATCAATTTCTTCTAATAAATTCTCTCTCACAAAGCTTCCTTTAGCACTTCCATTTGGCCCGCCTTCTTCTGCTGGTGTTCCAAAAACAACCACTTCTCCACCTATTTCATCTATAATACTTCCTAATGCAATGGCTGCTGCTACACTAGTTGCTCCAATAATATTGTGTCCACACGCGTGTCCTAAACTAGGTAGTGCATCATATTCTGCTAAAAAGCCTATCACAGACCCTGAAGAACTGGCAGCCCTTTTACGGCCAATAAATCCTGTTGGGTGTCCAGCGACACCTACTGAGACATTAAATCCGTGATTTGCTAGCGTATCTGACAGTAGTTTACTGGCAAAAAACTCTTCATTTCCAATCTCCGGTCTGTTATGAATCTGATGACTAATAGATATATATTTTTCTCTGCCCGATTCAATACTTGAAATAATATGCTTCTTAAAAAATTCAACCTCCTTTGTGCTAAATCTCAATCATATCACTCTCCTTTAACTTTAATAAAATTGAACAATTATAAAAAAGGCTTCTAAAGAAACATTATAATGTTGCCTTTTTTGAAACTCATATACGGAAAGTTCTTGTTATTAAAAATATAAAAGTAGAACTTTCCTATTCGTTATAAAACAAAAAACCCCTTCTTATATACAATAAGAAGAGGCTATACATTCAGTCAAAGAAAGCATCCACACTCTTCTTATCTTTCAAGCTAATCGCTTGCTGGAATTGGCACAGTATTCTCAAAAATTGAGAATCCGCTGCCGAGGTTTCAAAGGGCCAGTCCCTCCACCTCTCTTGATAAGAAGTTTTTCGTATTCAATTACTTGAAACTAATTATAAGGGTTTCTTAGTTTATTGTCAATATAATTTTTCATCATAAATACAAAATCCATTCTATATTGATGAAATGTTTCACATCTCCAATTATCCGAAATTTTTTCAAAACTAGCGCTTAGTCATATATCCTATATACTGTAAATTACTCTAAAATATCACTAATAGCCCAACTGCCATCACTACCATTCCACCTATTAACCCAAATATTGACAGATGATGTTCACCATATTCTCTGGCAGCTGGAAGTAACTCATCAAGTGATATAAATACCATAATTCCAGCAACTGCTGCAAATGAAATTCCAAATACTACATCATTCATAAATGGCCTTAAAATAAGATATCCAATTAATGCACCAAGAGGCTCAGATAGTCCAGATAATAACGACATAATAAATGCCTTTTTCCTACTTCCTGTAGCACAATATACTGGTATTGATACTGCTATCCCCTCAGGAATATTGTGTATTGCTATTGCTAGAGCAATTGCAATTCCTAAAGATGGTTGATTAACACCTGAAATAAAAGCAGCTATTCCCTCCGGGAAGTTATGTATCGTTATTGCTAAAGCCGTTAAAGTTCCTGTTTTTAATAGTTTTTTTGAATTGTGATTTATATCGCAGCTATTAGTTTCCTCTATTTTGTGCTGTTCATGTGGATTTTCGGGATTTGGAACAAATCTATCAATTAGCGCTATTACCATCATGCCTAAGAAAAATGAAGCCGCAGTTGCCCATTCTCCACTTTTAACACCTAAACTATTGATAAGATGTTGTCTTGCTTCATTAAAAATCTCTACAAAAGATACATATATCATAACTCCTGCCGAAAATCCCAAAGCAATTGACATTAGCTTAGCATTAGTTTTTCTAAAAAGTAGTACAAATAATCCTCCTATACCTGTTGATAGCCCTGCAAAAAGTGTAAGAAGAAACGGTAAAACAAAATTACTAATCTCCATTATATGAATCCCCCATATTCATTAGAATATCTGATATTATATAGGCATTGAAAATCATTCTTAATAAAGTATACTTTCTTAAGCTTATAAAGTCAATATTTACAAAAGGTTTACTTGAAATAAAGGGTTTTAAACAGAAAAATTGAATATTTTCTATGATATATTTTTTACTAAAAATCTGTTAGAACAGGTGATAAATATGAGTGAATTTATTAGATTTGAAATAATTACAAAAGATAAAATTGGTATGACGTTAGATATATTATCTCAAATTTATTCAGCTAATATAAACCTCAATTCTCTAGAAGTATTTCCTGAGAAAGTTTGTGTGAAAATAAGAAGTATAGATGAAAGCAGAAAAAATTTACTTATAAACAAATTATCAAGATTAAATGGAGTAATTGCCATAAATGAAGTTGAATTACTTTCATACGAAACAAACGAAAGAAAGCTTCACGCCATTATTAACTCTGTAGAAGATGGAATAATTTCTGTAAATAAGAACTTTGAAATAGAAATTTTTAACAATTATTGCGAAAAGGTTTTCAACTGCAAAAAGGAAGAAGTTCTAGGTACTGATATAAGAACACTAATAGGTAATAGCTCCTCTATTGTAAAATTGAATGGAAAAGAAAATAATTATAATGATTTTCAGCTTAGTTTAGAGAATGCTAACAATAAACAGTATATAACCACAGAAAATCTTATAAAAGATGATAACAATAAAACCCTTGGAGCTGTTTTGTCTATCAGAGATGTTAAAAAAGTTATAGAAATAGCGAATATAATTTCTGCGAAAAGCGAGGATGCTTTCAAGGATATTATAGGAAATAGTGCATTAATTGAAAAAGCAAAAAAAATCTCAACACTCGTTGCTAAAAATGATTCGACTATTTTATTACGCGGAGAAAGCGGTACTGGAAAAGAATTATTTGCAAAAGCTATTCAAAATCTAAGTAATAGAAAAAACAAAAGCTTTGTTACACTAAATTGCGCTGCTCTTCCTGACAGTTTAATTGAAAGCGAATTATTTGGTTATGAAAAGGGAAGTTTTACGGGCGCTTTGGAAAATGGTAAGGAAGGTCTCTTGAAAGAAGCAGATGGCGGCACACTATTTCTAGATGAAATAGGTGAGCTTTCTATGCCTATGCAAGCAAAGTTACTAAGAGCCATACAAGAAAAAAGTATCAGACGGATAGGAAGTAAAAAAGAAGAAAAAGTTGATGTTAGAATTATTGCAGCCACCAATAAAGATTTAGAGAAAATGATAAATGATAATACATTCAGAGAAGATTTGTATTATAGGTTAAATGTTATCCCCATATATATTGCACCACTTAGAGATAGGCTTGAAGATATTCCTTTACTGATTACCTTTTTCATAAATACATTAAATAAAAAGCTAAATAAAAAGGTCGAAGGTGCAGAAATGGAATTTATAAATAATCTTATGGAATATAGTTGGCCAGGTAATGTTAGAGAACTGCAGAATGTTATAGAAAGAGCTATGAATCTCTGTGAAGGAAATCTATTAAAACTAGAAAACTTAATTATAACCCATAATAAAGTTATAACAAAACCCCAAATCGACTTTACTTTTGCTGGCGACTTAACATTGAAAGAAATTATAGAAAACTGTGAAAAAAGAACAATTATAGATTCCTTAAATAAAAATGAAAGTTTTAGAAAAACAGCTAAAGCTTTAGGTGTTTCGCACACGACTATTATTAACAAAGCTAAAAAGTATAATATAAAGTGTAAAGAATAATTTCCATTCGGAAATTATTCTTTACACTTTTGGTGTTTATATGGTTTAAAAACTTTCCACCTTTTTTTTGTTTGTTTATAATAACATAGAATAGCTATTCTTAGCAGTTATATGCATTTATTTCAGATAATGAATTTTGGTATAATTATTGCTTATTATATTTATATCAAATAAAAAATATGATTTTTGGGGGGAAAAGTTATGGATAAAGAACAATTAAAAAACATGGGATTTGGAACAAAAACTATACATGGTGGTCATAAAAAGGATATAGCAACTGGTGCATTAACTACTCCTATTTATCAAACTTCAACTTTTGTATTTGATTCTGCTGAACAAGGTGGAAGAAGATTTGCTTTAGAAGAAGGCGGCTACATATATACTCGATTAGGCAATCCTACAAATACTCAGGTCGAAGAAAAAGTTGCTATATTAGAAGGTGCAGATGCCAGCATGTCTACTGCTTCTGGTATTGGTGCCGTTTCTTCAGCTTTATGGACAGCACTAAAAGCTGGAGATCATATAGTTGCTTCAGAAACTCTTTACGGCTGTACTTTTGCATTTTTAAACCATGGATTAACTAGATTTGGCGTTGAAGTTACATTTGTAGATGTTACTGATCCTGAAAATGTTAGGAAAGCTATGAAAAAGAATACTAGAGTAGTATATTTAGAAACACCTGCAAACCCTACTTTGAAAATTACCGATATAAAGACTATATCCAATATAGCTCATGAAAATGAAAACTGCTTAGTAATGGTAGACAATACTTTTGCTACTCCATATATCCAAAGACCACTAGAGCTTGGTGCAGATGTTATTATTCACTCCGCTACTAAATATTTAAATGGTCATGGAGATGTTATAGCTGGATTTGTAGTAGGAAGCCAAGATTTTATAAACCAAGTAAGACTTTTTGGTGTTAAGGATATGACTGGAGCTTCTTTAAGTCCATTTGACGCTTTCTTAATAATGAGAGGAATGAAGACTTTAGAAATAAGGATGGAAAGACATTGTCAAAATGCAATGAAGGTTGCTAGATTTTTAGAGTCCCATGATGCAGTTGATAAAGTTTACTATCCAGGACTTGAAAGCTTTGAACAGTATGAATTAGCTAAAAAACAAATGAAATTACCAGGAGCAATTATCTCCTTTGAACTAAAGGGCGGTTTCGAAGAAGGCAAAAAAGTTATAAATGGCACTCACCTATGCAAAACTGCTGTAAGCTTAGGAGATGCAGAATCACTAATTCAGCACCCTGCTTCAATGACACATTCTCCATATACACCAGAAGAAAGAAAAGCTGCTGGAATAAGTGAGGGTTTAGTTAGACTATCTGTTGGCCTTGAAACCTGTGAAGATATTATTAATGACTTGAAAAATGCTTTAGACTTAATATTATAAGACTTCTTGATTACTTAATTAAATACAAAGCCACTTAACTTTTAATTTTAGTTAAGTGGCTTTATATGTTATCATATAATACTATCTTAAGACTCTTTAATACCTAGTATTTGCTGAGATTATTTAAAGTCAACTTCTAGTAAGTTTCTACAAACAATTCAAAATGAGCTTTAGGATGAATACATGCAGGACATTTATCAGGTGCTTCTATGCCTTCATGAACATAGCCACAGTTACCACATTTCCATAAAACTTTTTCATCCTTTTTAAACACTTTATCATTCTCTATGTTTTCAGCAAGCTTATTATATCTTATCTCATGTCTTTTTTCGGCTGAAGCTATCATGTTAAATGCTACAGCTACTTCAGGAAAACCTTCTTCTTGAGCTACTTTTGCAAATGCAGGATAAAGATCTGCCCATTCTTCATTCTCACCACTTGCTGCCGCCTTTAGGTTATCAAGAGTTGTTCCCTGTGCTACAGGAAAGCTAGCACCTATATCTATAGTGGCAGGTAGTTCACCTTGAAATCCCTCTAATAAAAACTTATAAAATCTTTTTGCATGCTCTTTTTCGTTGTCAGCAGTTTCTATAAATATGTTTCTTATTTGTTTGTAGCCTTCCTTATCAGCTGCTGAAGCATAGTAAGTATAACGATTACGCGCCTGTGATTCACCAGCAAATGCCTTCATAAGATTCTCTGCAGTTTTTGTTCCTTTCAAATTTTTCATCGTTGTCCTCCCTTTTTTTATTTATTTATTTTTTCAAGGCATTTGTTACATATGCCTTTGAAATAGACATTTTTTTCATCTACCTTAAAACCATATAGAGCTCTAGTAGAATAATTATCTATATCTATAGGAAAATCATAAATTTTTCCACAAGCTTTGCATTTAAAATGTCCATGATTTATAATATCTGCGTCATATCTTGCATCATTATCCTCGGTAGATATAACTCTTACTATTCCTGCATCCATAAATAATTTTAGTGAATTATACACAGTAGTCTTTGATAAGGTTGGAATTTCATTTATTAGCTCAGTATATATTTGATTAACTGTAGGATGATTCTGATTCGTTATAAGGTAATCAAGCACTTTTATTCGTATATATGAAGGTTTAATATCTTTTTCTAATAATATGTTGATAGCATTTTCTCCTATCACATGCATAATAAACCCTTCTTTCATAAATTTATTTGTATTTTTTTCAATATTGTAATGATTACATTTTTATTATAGCTACATTTTTTCACGCTGTCAATACTATAATTAAAAGATTACTATAGAAAATAACCTCCTTGTTATATATTTTTTAATACACCTGGCAAGAAGGTTACGCTTAAATTCTTATTTTTAACTATGTTTCTGTAATAACTACATGCTGTTTTTCAACATCTGACAATGCATTAAATATTTCCTTTATTATCTGACAGGAAACATTCACATAATTTCTAGTATAAAATGATATAGCGTGCTTTTCACGCTTATTAGCTTCTCTAAGCAATAAATCATCTGTATTATGCCTAGTGTAATCCGGTCTATGTAGCTTTGGCAGTTTTTCAAATGCTCCTAATCTTTTATGTATCCTTGCATGCATAAATTCTATACTGCTTAATTCTTTAAAAGTCTTCTTTATTTTTTCGTCTGTAGCTAATCTACTGGCTTCTTCATAAAATTCTCCATTAAATACTTCTAATTTCATGGCCTTCTCTAATACTTTTAAGCTTTCAGTATCTAATGATTTAATATCTAGTTCATAAATTTCTCTTTCATTATCTAGATAAGCTTCATTTGCTCCGCAGAAAGGACAGTTTATAATCTTATTTTCTTTATTTTTTTTAACAAATGTATGGTAATTCAAATTATAATTTTTTTCATTTATCTTCATGCCACATAATAAGCATTTTAATGTCCTCACAGTATTCTCCCCCTTATGTTAACTTTGAAAAGTTTATAATAAATGTATATAATCTTTAAGAACTTCTCGTGTTCTTCCTTCTTTTCCTATGACTCTTTCCGCTGTGATCATAGAGTTAAGAACCGCTTCTTCTTCACATTCAGCTACTGCTCTAAAAACAGTGTCAATTATATTATCATTTAGAACCTGTATATCCATTATATTCTTGTTAGGTTGATTTTTAATTATATTTGCCGTGGAAAAAGCAATCATTATTTCGCCACTACAATGTCCAATATATGAACCTAATCTTGCCAGTCCTACTCCAGCTCTCTTGCATATTCTATGCAGTTGTATACTGCTGACAGGTATATCAGTAGCTATTATTGATATTATTGAGCCTTTATCTGTCACTACTTTCATGCCCAGCTCTTTAGAAATCATATTTCCAATATTTTTGCCATTAATAGATAAATCATTTAGTAATCCATGATTTGATAAGACCAAAACTCCTATGGTATAGTCTTTTCCATCAATAGTTAAAACACGTGATGCTGAGCCTATACCACCTTTTAGTTGATGGCATATCATCCCTTTTCCTGCACCTACATCGCCTTCTTCAAAATCTATTTTTGCGTCTCCTATAGCTTTAAACACATGTTCCTTTTTTACTGCTCTATTTTGAATATTATTTAGATAACCATCATTACATTCACATACTATGGGATTAATAGTTTTTATTTCAATACCATCTTTTTTAGATTCTTCTACCATAAACTCAACTACGGCATCATGAACCAGCCCAACGTTTAAAGTATTTGTTAAAGCTATAATTGATTCCATACTTCCTAATTCGTCAATTTGAACAAGTCCTAAAGTTTTTCCATAGCCATTTAACACATATGCTGCTGCAATAAGTTTATTCTGATAGATATTTTCTTCCATCGGAAGTATTACGGTAACACCAGTTTTATTCTCGTCAGTGTCTATTGTGCAGTGACCTACCTTAACTCCCTTTACATCCGTAATTTTATTAAGCTTTCCCTTTGGTAATTCTCCAATACTTATTTTATAATCTTCTATTCTTTTTTGTTTTGTCACTCTCACTCCACCCCTTAACTTATATATTACATACTCTACATATCATGTATCTCTGTATTCATATGCATACAAAAAGTTTTCCCCAGTATATATCAATAATACCTTATTATCTGATATAATCCAAGATATGACCAAAGGAGTTAAAATAATGTATAAAAAATAATGAGACAGATTCACTGTCCCATCTATGTTAATAATTTTTAAATGATTTAAATACTTCACAAGCTTTTTTCTGATGTTTTATAGTTCTGCTCCAAAAATTGCTATGTTTTGATTAAACATAGTGAATTGATTTCTCTGCCATTTCAATGATGTCTGAATATATCCTAATGAATCTGCATTGTATCTGCCTGCAACTTTTTGATATGCTAACAGCTCATATACCCCATTTGAGTCAAAATCAATCGGATAAAGCCCACTTAATGGATTTACAAACCCTTCTATCGGTGACTTCAATTTGCCATCTGAATCGTATATTTCATCTAAATAATCTTTTCCTTTATAGGAAATATCAATTATATATTTAATACCTGCCGTAATATTAACTACTTCAACCTTATAATAATCCTTATACGTCACTTTATAATCATAAGCTTCATTGAATACATTGTAGTCAAATAATAATCTTGGTATATTCATCAGATATGAATAGATGTAATGATACATAATAGCACCACTTCCGCCTGAATTAATGCTTATTAGTATGTCATCGACTCCATCACCCGTAAAATCTCCTAAAAAGAGAGTGGGATTATACCCAGCATCTGATTTAAGAGGAATAGAACTAAACATACCTGTTCTTCCATCTTGAACTACAAGAGTAATCCTTTGTACAAATGGACTATCTGGTGTTTTTACACCAGTAAGATAAACGTTATCTGGTATCCCGTCGCCATTTACATCTCCTCTTGCAAAATAGACTATCATTGCTCAATACCTCCTCCACAAGCATTTATTATTATCATATGCTAGTGTAGAGCAGAAGTTCTAGTTTCGCAGTGTTAAGTACTAAAGTACACACAATTTTGAGTTGCCAGTAGTATCTATTTCACAATATTTGTTTTTTCTAGATTCTAATTATGCTATAGTTTTCCTGAGTGTATTATAGAAAGCCAATAATATGGAGCGGGCAAAATGGTTTATTCATTGATTTTTCCTTTTATTATTAATCTGTGAGTTGATTTAGTCATAGGGTGACATGTTACTAGTGTTATTTCTTTATCTTTTTTATTGCCATTCAATACCCACACTTCTTCTGGCTTAACATACAATTTTTCTGATACAGTATATCTATACTGATTTTTTCCATCGTCAACCTCTAGTATGTCCCCTATCTCTACTTCATCTAACCTATTAAAATTTCTTCCAAAAGTACGACTTCTGTGACCAGCTATGGAATAATTTCCGATTTTTCCCGCTTCCCCTGTATTTTCTATACTTGCCGCTGACATTTTTAAATTTTTATCTGTAGCTCCATGTAATATTGGTAAACTCAAATTGATTTTTTCAATTATAAGCATTCCTTCCATGTTCTTTTTTATGTATTCTTTTCTTCTCTTCTCTTCAGCTTCTTTTTTCTTTCTTTCGTTTTCTTTCTTCTTTTTTTCTGCCTCTTCATATCTTTCACTATAACTCGAATAATCTTTTAGCGTTCTATTATTACTAATATCTTTATTTTGTGCTTTTTCTTTACCTAGTAATATGGTCTCATTATTTTCTTGAGGTGTTGTATAACTACTTTCTATAGCTAATAAACTTTGTTGCCATTCTTTTATGAGTTTTTGTTGTTTGTAGTTATGGAATAACTCTGACCCCTTAGGATATGCTACTACTAATAGCCCTGTTAGTATGATTATTGTAGAAACAATTCTCCTTAGCATTATATCTATCCTTCCTGTTCTTAGCGTTCCTTTATGGTAGATTTTAAAAAGGCAGAGATTTAGTCTCTGCCTTTTCTTTGAACTGTCTTCTTCTATGCTATCTTCCTTCTTAGGAATATTCCTGCTAACATCAATAGTAATCCTATGAGATAAAATCCTGACCTGCTATGTTCACCAGTCTTAGGAAGCTCGTCTGGAATACCAATAGGTATATCTTCTACATCTATCTCGACAAAAATTTCTTCTTCCGTTCCGTCTGGATGAACGATTTTTATTGTAAACCTATCCTTTCCTACGAAACCTGAGTTAGGTGTATATGTCCATTTTCCATTTTCGTCTATAGTAACTGTTCCATTTTCAGGAGGTTTACCAATCTCTGTAGTGCTATCCTCTGGAACTTCTACCTCACCATCCTTCGGTGTCTCTTTAGGTGTAGTTTCTTCAATAGGCTCCTCTGGTTCTTTAGGATCCTCTGATTCTTCTGGTTCCTTTGGTTCTTCAGGCTCTCCTGACTCTTCTGGTTCCTCTGAATCCTCTGGTTCTTCAGGTTCTTCAGGTTTCTCTGGTTTCTCTGGTTTCTCTGGTTTTTCTGGCTTCTCTGGTTCTTCTGGTTCTTCAGGCTCTCCCGGGTCTGTTGGTACTGTTTTCTTTTTGTTTTTTAGAATATGTTTTACTGTTTCCTCATTCTCTTTGATTTCAAATGTATGTTTTTCATTATTTATTACATATCCGTCTGGTGCTTTTGTTTCTTTAAAATAATATTTACCAAATGCTAATCCTTCAAACTTCACTGTTCCATTTTCATCAGTTATCTTTTCTTCTACTAAGGTGTTATCTTCAGTATATACTGCTATCTTCGCATTTGGTAAAAATTTTGATGCTGATATATCTGTTTTAGTTAGCTCGAAGCTTCCTCTTATTTTAGTATTAGATATGCTTTCTGGATCTGCTTTAACTGTTACGCCTTCCTCTTCTACGGTTGCTTCTAAAATTTCTTTTGTTATGTTATATCCTAAAGGTGCTTTAGTCTCAACTATTTTGTAGCGTCCGTATTCAATATCCTTAAACACTACTTTTCCTTGCTCATCACTTATGGCTGTCGCAATTGGGGTTTTAAATTTTTCATCGTCTTTAATATATAGAGTGAATTCTGCACATTCAATTGGCTCTCCTTCTTCACCTATTTTGGTAAATTCAATATTTCCTTTGATTCTATTATTTTCAAAGTTATATGTTATATTTTTTGAATCTTCTTCATTCTTAAGTGTAAATTCATAAAGCTCATTACTTAATACATAGCCTGTAGGGTGAGTTTTCTCTCTTATATAATAAGTAGTGTTGAATTTCAGTTTGTCAAATACTATTTTCCCATCTTCTCCTGTTTCAGTAGAAGTTTTCAAAATATTTTTAAACTTATCTAGAAGTTCAAATGCAGCACCTTTTAATTTTGATGTATGATCCGCACTATCTACCTTAATGACAGTAATACTGCCATTAGATCCTGAGGCTCCTCCCCCTCCAGTTTGGAAACTAACTTTTGTTCCTGAACTAGTATCCTGTTGGTTCAATCCAGTTCCTTTGAAACTTATCGTATTCATGAAAGTATGGTTCTTGTGAGTGTCAGCAATATTAGTTCTAAACTTTAATATATACGCATCATCAATGGTTTCATTAAAGCTAAATTCGAATTTTCTTGCCTCCACATCGTATTTTACATTACTTCCATCTAGTGCTATTTCTTCTCCTTCTGTAAGCTTGCCATCATCTGCAGTTATTAACTTGACTAACCTAACTGATGAGGTATCTAGTTCAAGCCCCTCTTGTAATGTGTCCTCAAGAATAGCATTTTCTATTGCTAGATGATTTTGGTTAACTATTACTTCCCAATCTATATAGGAGTTACCACTTGTATATTTCCCTATCTTACTAACTACAGTATTTTTTATAGTTACATCTCCACTTGATTTAACACTAGCAGGAATATCATCTCCAAATAATTCTGTAGTATTATATATTTTTTTATCTCCATTAGTGTCAAAGATGGAAAGGTCAGTTATCCTCGTTTTAAAGATTATAGTCTGTATATCGTTAATTTCCTCAGGAAAATTGTACCTAAATGTTTTTGTATCTTGGTCAAAGCTGTAGCCGTCTTTATCTTCTTTGTTTCCTTGTGTTGCAGAGTTGCCGTTAATCGTAACTGACTTTTCTACAAATTCTTGATATTCACCTATTTTATCTATAACGTATGCGTTCTTCATAGGCATCTTGTTTTGATTAACTACTATTATCCAAGTTGCTTCTCTAGTAAGGTAATCATAATTCGTGCCAGTTTTTTTAATGACTTGACTGCTTACATATTGTTGTCCTTTTGAAGTAGACTCAGGTATGTTATCACCAGATAATTTTGCAATGTTATAAAAAGTTTTACTCGCATTATTAGCATAGATTGTATTATCTAATACCTCAGTCTTAAAAGTTATTGTATAAGTATCACTAATTTCCTCTGGAAAAGTATAAGTGAAGCTCCCTGTTTTTTCACTGTCATTCTCATCTGCTGGAATGTAAGTAAATTTATCAGTGTTCAATCCGTTGTCAATTGTAAAGGATCCATCAACATACTCCAGCCCTTTAGGTATATCATCACTAAATATTGCATTTTCTATTTTAATCTTGTTGCTATTAACAGTAATCTTCCATGTAATTTCGTGAGTTGTTTTGTTATATCCAATTCCTTCTTTTTTAATCACGCTAGTAGGAACTCCTACACCTTTTTCGTCTGTAGCATTTCCTGGAACCCCATCTCCTATTAATTCTACAAAGTTTTTATATGTTTTTGGTGTGTTAGAGTTATATGCATCAGGGTCCACAACCTTTGTTGAAAATGTTAATGAATGGGATTTACTAATTTCTTCACTAAAACTATATGTTAGGACATTCCCTGCATATGTTAAAGGTCCATCAACTGTTACTTCTATACTATTTCCATCAAGCTTTATTGTGCCTTGTTCTAATTCTAATCCGTCTGGAATAGTATCTACAATCTTGGCATTTGAAATATTCATGTGATTGTTATTGATTGTTATCGTCCAGTCAATTTGTTTCGTTGCACTATTATATTTCCCAGTTTTACGAATAAAATCTACCGTTGTATTAACTTGAGCTTCATTTGAAACAGATTCTCCATTATCCTCATAGGCTACCTTGGATTGATTCTTAAAGTAAATCTTTTTCCCTTCAGAATCAAATCTACTAATATCAGGTTTTGTTTTAAATGTGATTGTGTACTCTTCATCTGGAGTTGTGTTAATTTCCTTATTAAATTTATAGGTCAGAACTTTACCTATTTCATCCCATGTAAACTCTCCCGTATTTACATCAGGAGTAATTTTAGCAGATCCATCAATGTAGCTTTGTCCTCCCTGAATAGTATCTGTTATAACTACATTACTTATGGGTCTTCGGTCAGGTGCAGTCTCAGGAGTAACCACAATATTCCATGTTATCTCATTATTTTGATTGTCATAATTTCCTGATTTAACAAGATTAATCACAGATGTTTCTGGTTCTTTTTCAAAGTTAACCGTTATTGATTGGCTACTATTTGCTCCAAGGTCAAATTCAATCTTAGTTTCTCCATCATTGCCTATCTCTTTCTCATTAAATTCAGTGTAGACATAAAAATATCCTGCTATGCCTGATAAAGTACTTGCATACTGTGTGAAATCAATAATCACGTTATTATCAGTACCTATATTAGCTGTGGCTATTAATCCTTCTTCTCCATTTAATGGAATTTCTATTGGGCTTACTATTTTTATTTCATTAGGAATTATTAATGCATAAGTATCTCCCTCATTTACTCCTATATCATCAGGAATTGCAAAATAATAAGTGATACGAACCTTTGAGTTCTTTTCTATATCTTCTCCTAATGGATTACCATCTTCATCTGTAAGCTCCACACTAGTAATGAACTGGAACTCTCCAGGCTCTGAATAAATGTCTTCTGCAACTGTAAGATTGCTATAATTAGTTAACAGAAAATTTTCAGTTTTTATTGGTTCTATTGTTCCAACCTCATCGGCAAAAGAATAGTGCAATACCCCAGGTGCTATCATCTGAAGTATCAATACCATAATTATGATCAAGCTTAATTTGTACTTCTTCTTACTATAAAACGCTTTCAATATAGTCCTCCTCTCCATAATTTTTGTATTTTTTAATAATAAGCTGCATAAATTTAATAGACTTTGTGCGCTTACCATTTGATTATCTTTAATTTTCAAATATAAATCTATGCTTATGTTGCTTATATTCATCCCTTTTTTTGCTATTTAAGCAAATTATTCATATAATAAATAAAAAACGACTTCACCTTTAAAATGAAATCGTTTTTTTAAAAACTACAATCTATTTATTTTTTAGATCAGTAAGGATTTTATTAAGAGAGAACTATTTTGAGTTATTAGATTGCTTAATCTTTTTTTCTAATGTTATCATCCCTACACCATGTACTGGCACATAAAGTTTTTCTTTATAATGTCCATCTAGATCTAGATATTCTAAAGTAACTTTAGGATATGACCTACCATGAAGATATCTTAGTTCTTCTTTGGTCATATCTTCAGGTGTCCCCATGATTATCCATTCATCAGCCACCGATCCATTCTCTATGTTTAACTGGTACTTTGTTATCTTATAATAGCCTGAAAGCCCACTTATATTTATATCTATTTCTTTAGCTACCTTATTCTCATATACTAAATATCTTTCTGTATTAGTCAACGCAGAAGTATCTCCATTTAAGAATAAATCATCAAAGTAAGCATAGTTATAGACTAGTATCTGAATGTCTTCATCTTTTTTTGTAACAATGTATTCATCCCCCTGCTCGATTATTTTATCTCCTAGCTTTGATAATAAATAGTATGCAAAGTATGAAGGTTTTTTCAATCCGTTTTTATTGATTAACCCAAAACCTCCGTGGAATGCTGAAGTGCCTGCTTTAGCTTCTTCATTAATATCTGTGAAAGTCCAATATCCTATGGAATCAGCTTTCCCTATGCAATTTAAAATATTACTAATAATAAAATTTGCTACAAAACACGTATCATGAATTAAATTTCGATTAGATGCAGATGCATTCCATTCAGTAACATGAATTTCTGGAGTGTATAGTAAACTCTGATTTATTTTCTCCCTCACTAATTTTAAGATGTTGTAAGTATGATTTTTACCAAAATAAATCTTTTCTAGATTTCCCCAATATGTTAATATATCTGCTGGTCTTTCTCCTCGTTCCGTCAATAGTTCTAATTCATTTAAGCCATCTTTTACTGGGTAAAACTCAGGATATATATGTAAAGAAACGAAATCCAAAGGAACACTGTTCTGACAGCAGTATTCTAAAAAATCCTCTAGCCAAGAACTGTCAACAATAGTTTGGTGAGAAATAGAAGGCCCTCCTACCTTCAATCTATTGCAAACTGACTTGACAGATACAACAGTTTGTTCATAAAATTTAAAATACTCTTCTTTTCCTCCAATCCAAAAAACATATTCTTGATCTGGTTCATTCCATACTTCATAGTACCACGTTTCAACTTCTTTTAATCCATACCTATTGATACAATGCTTTACAAATGCTGATACTAAATCTGTCCATAGCTTAATATCTCTTGGTTGCGATATGTTTGCCTTCCACCAAAAAATCGTTTCGTCTGATTTTTTTATTTCTGAAGGTATGAATCCCAACTCAATAAAAGGCTTGATATTCACTTTTTTCAAAAAATCAAAAAGCTCATCTACATAGGACCAATTGTAAACAATATTTCCATCATTGCTAATATTAAATATCATCATATCGTCTGCAAAGATTCCATGGAATCTTATGTATTCAAATCCAATTTCATTTTGCAGCTCTTCAAGTTGATTTTGCCATTCTTTTCTCAATCCTTCTGCTGCTCTAGTAAAGGAAGTTAGCTTTTTCCAATAAGGAACATAGGACACTCCTTCACTATCTGCATCTACAGATATATTATCTCTAGTTCTAGGAATCATATTGTGATGCTGCTTCTCACTGTATGAAAGCTCTATATAGCTAAATAGCTTTTTAAGTGCCGCTTTTCTATCAACATCTAAATACGTCCTACTCTTTTTCTGTTCTTTATCCACATCTGCACACTTTATATTGCAGTTCGTGTTTCCATGTTTTTTTCTGTATTCTGAAGGCGATTGTCCATATATATCTTTAAAAAGCTTATTAATAGATTTGGTTGAAGGAAATCCACTTTCATAAGATATTTCTGTTATTGTTTTGTCAGTATTTAGCATTAGATTAATAGCCTTATCTAATCTTATATTATTTAAATATTCCTGAAAGGACATTCCTATATTTCTTTTAATGAAATGGGATAAGTAATATTTATTAAGTTGATGGTTATCTGCTATTTCTTGAAGAGTTATTTTTCTTTCTAGGTTTTTATTTATATAATTTATAATGTTTTGCATCCTATTTATATCTTTACTTATCTCCACAGATTTTCCATCATCTATAGGCATATGATCAAAGTTATTTACTAGATAAGCTGCGAGCAAATGAACCTCACTTCCTACTATAAACTGATATCCTACTGTTTTTTTGTTAAGCTCCCATACTATTTTGGCTAGATAATGTCTAATTACATCAAACTTTTTCTGAGCATGCTTTCCGTGAAAAAAAGATTTACAATCAAATATCATTTTGCTGAAGCGTGGATAATAGGTAGAATACCATTCAGAGTTAATTTGCAATGCCAATAATATGTTATCTTCTTTAGTTTTGCTAGTACTATGAATTTCATTACTGTTTATTAGAATTAAATCATTTTCTCTTAGAAGGAATCTTTCATTTCCAACTCTTATATTTACTGTCCCCTGTAAAACTAAAAGTATTTCTATTTCATTGTGCCAGTGCATTTTAAATCTATTGATACTATGGATAAATACTTTTATCGGAAGTCCTTCTTGACTTCTTACTATTTCATAATTGTATTGCATTAAATTCACTATCCCCCTTGTACAGTTATCCTTTTTTAAGCTCTCAAATATTTCTTCAATGAACTGGAAGTATAATTTCAAAGCCTATTTCTATATTTGATTTCAGTTTTTATAGCTATCTTTATTAGCTAATATCCCCTTTTGATAAAGATTTCTTCAAGCAAATTTAATAATATAATTTCATCATATATAATATATATTTTATCTAGATATTCAATATTGTTTTGCTCGTCATTCCTATAGTTCTATTTTGCAATAGCATCTGCATATGCTATATCTTTGTTTAATTCCTTAATTTCTGCATAAATGCCACTGTATAAACTCAATATTTTTAATAATAAATCTTTATCTTTCTTTGCACTATCTCCATACAATATTAAACATAGATACAGTTCTCTACTCATCTCTACAAGTTCTTTATAGCCAAACATAGAGCTAGTTTCCCTTAACATGCAAAGAAATTTTTCTATATTTTTAAAATTTTCACGCTTTCCATTTAAGCAATACTTCATCAGATTACTAAACTGCTCATCTTTTTTCCTCATCAAATTTTTTATGAACTTACGTTTATTTTCCACTTTTCCACCTTCTTATTTATTAAAGTATTTCGTTTTAAGCAAATACCATTACATAGGAATAGAAATTGACATTATTTTATAAAAGATATTGATTTTTAGCTCTTTATCATCCTTTTTAAGTGAATTCCTAAAATAATGTCTATCATATTATATAAGATCAAGTTTAGTCACATCACTCCCTTTGTTGCTAAAATGTACATAATTTTTTGCTATTTAGTGTACTGTTTTTTGCCTTTTTCAGAATAAATATTGTTTTCTCCATAAATATTTTATATGTTTGTACATGGATAATACTGGTAGTTTATCCTTGTAGTTCATTTATTCCTTATATTCACACTTATGGTTTGATACCCCATTTTTTTTGATTGTATCACTAAAATATCCTCATAGATAAAATATTTCCTAAGCGATTCTTAAAAACGACTAGGTTTCATTGTAGCCATACCTAACATCAAACAAGCTTGACATGTATATAAATCTATTTAAGAAGATTCAATAATAAATTCTATGAAAAGATATAGTTTTATCTTTTAAACACTTTACATTTCACAAAAGTATATTGATAATGCTTTTTTTATCTATTTAAGATGGAATGATAAAAACAGCTATAACTTAGGGATAATAAGAAGGTGGAAATATATGCTTTTTTCTAACTATAAAAAACCTTTTTACAAAAAACTTTTTAACTGTTTTCTAGGTATGTATAAGTAAAGGGGTAATAAAAGAAAAGTTAGAAATGAAGTGAAAAAAGATAATTAGCTAAGATATTTTAAAGAATATTATAGATAGAGCTTTAATCAATTATATGATGAGCATATAGACAAGGTACTCCGTACTACAATAGCCATTAGAGAAAATAGAGAAATGACAAAAGATGCTGTTCAAGAAGCATTTATTAAAGCTAGTAAAGCACAAATAAACCGGGATGTTTTCTTCATCCCGGTTTAAAACCTATCCTTCTAGATAAGCTTTCTTCACCTTTTCATCCTGTAACAGTTCTTTTGCATTACCCTGCATTTCGATTTCTCCGTTCCTAATAATATAAGCCCTATCTGCAGCATTAAGTGCCATATAGGCATTCTGCTCTACAAGCAATACAGTTGTACCTGCTTTATTTATATCTCTTATAATGGAGAATATCTCCTTCACTATAATTGGCGCAAGCCCCATTGAAGGCTCATCTAATAAAAGAATCTTCGGTCTTGACATGAGAGCACGACCTATGGCAAGCATTTGCTGCTCTCCTCCAGATAATGTACCAGCTATTTGTTCTTTTCTCTCTTGAAGTCTCGGAAACAAGGAAAAAACTTTTTCATAGTCTTTTTTGACTTCTACTTTATCAGTTCTTGTGTAGGCTCCCATTTCAAGATTTTCCATAACACTCATTTTAGAGAAAATCCTTCTTCCTTCAGGAACATGAGATATACCCAATTTAACAATATCTGGTGCATTTAAGGAATTAATTAATTTTCCATCCAACTTTATTTCTCCGCTTTTTATCTTCTGTATACCAGATATAGCTTTTAAAGTAGTGCTTTTGCCCGCTCCATTTGCTCCTATGAGAGTAACTACTTCTCCATCCTCTAGCTTAAGACTTATATTCTTTAAAGCGTGAATAACTCCATAAAATACATCTATATTTGTAAGCTCTAGCATTCTCCATCCTCCCCACCTAGATAAGCCATTATTACCCTTTCATCTTTTTGTATCTCCTCTGGTATTCCACTAGCAATTAAAATTCCATAATCAAATACGAATATTCTCTCACAAATTTCCATAACTAAGGACATATCGTGTTCGATAACAATAACAGTAAGGTCAAAAGCCTCTCTAATCCATATAATAAGGTCCTTTAACTCTTTTGTCTCTTTAGGGTTCATTCCTGCAGCAGGTTCATCCAGAAGAAGTAGCTTAGGCTTTGCAGCTAAAGCTCTAGCAATTTCAAGTCTTCTCTGATCTCCATATGAAAGATTTTTTGCAAGCTCATCCTTTTTATCTAATAAATTAAACTTTTCAAGGAGCTTTATTGCTTCCTCATAAGTATTATTCTCACTTTTAAAATAGGAAGGTAATCTAAAAAAAGCTGATATGACTCCATACTTTAGACCATTGTGAAATCCAATAAGCACATTGTCAATCACTGACATGTTTTGAAAAAGTCTTATATTTTGAAAAGTTCTAGCAATACCATAATGTGTTATTTTATAAGGCTTTAAATCCTTAGAAGTAACCTTTTTATTTATTTCGTATTCAATTTCTCCTGAGGTAGGAGTATATATTCCTGTTAGTAAATTGAAAAAAGTGGTTTTTCCTGCTCCATTTGGACCAATCAAGCCAATGATTTCTCCCTTTTCTACATCTAAACTTACATCTGTAACTGCTTTAATACCACCAAAGAACTTTGATAGATTACTTACCTTGAGCACTGGCATTGTGTTTGGCCTCCTTTTTGAATAATTTGAACTCCTGATTTCCCATTAGTCCTGTTGGTTTATAAACCATTATCCCAAAAAGAATAAGAGCATAAATAACCATTCTAAGCTCTGGTATATTTTGAAGAAATAATGAGATTATAGATAAGGCAATCGCTCCAACAATTGATCCTGCAATACTTCCCATACCTCCAAAAACAACAATAACAAGTATATCTATTGATTTCATAAAACCAAAAGAGTCAGGTTTTATAAAATAAAAATAGTTTGCATAAAGTGCTCCTGCTGTCCCAGCAAAAAACGCACCAATAGCAAATGCTAATACCTTATAATAAGTTGTATTTATCCCCATGGCTTCTGCTGCTATCTCATCTTCCTTAATAGCTATACAGGCTCTCCCATGATAAGAACTAATGAAGTGTCTTATTATTACAACTGTAACTACTGTCATAACAAAAACCCAAGTCCAGTTTGTATATTGAGGAATATCGTTAAAACCTATCGCTCCACCTATATAATCTATATTTAATGCTATAATCCTAATGATTTCGCCAAATCCAAGTGTTGCTATAGCAAGATAATCTCCTTTTAATCTAAGAGTTGGAATTCCAATAAGAACTCCTGCAAGTGCTGCTATAACTCCTGCAACCGCTATTGCAACAATGAAAGGCTGACCAAGCTTAGCTGTAAGGATTGCTGAGGTATACGCACCAATCGACATAAAGGCTGCATGTCCTAATGAAAACTGTCCCGTGAAGCCTGTAATCAGATTTAATCCTACTGCTAATATAATATTAATCCCAATAAGAATGATGTTCAATTGTATATAGGAGTCAATTATTCCTATGTTTATCAGTAGTTGAACTAAAACATAAGACAAAATTATTGCGCTAAAACTTATTATATTACCTTTAGTAAATCTCTTCATATTCTTCTATCCTCCTATACTTTTTCCTTTGTAATTTTACCTAGCAATCCATTAGGTTTTAATAAAAGAACTAAAATCAATATTGCAAAGGCAACTGCATCTTTAAATATGGAGCCTCCGTAAGCACTAACTATCGTTTCAGTCAAGCCGAGAAAAAACCCTCCGAACACTGCTCCAGGAATTACACCTATACCACCTAGTACGGCCGCAACAAAAGCTTTTAATCCAGGTGTTGCGCCCATAAGAGGGTTTATAGTATTATAATAGACTCCCACAAGAACCCCAGCTGCTCCCGCTAACGCTGAACCCATAGCAAAGGTAAATGATATGACATTATTAACATTGATTCCCATAAGCTCTGCAGCTTCCTTGTCAAGTGATACTGCTCTCATTGCCTTGCCTATTTTAGTTCTACGAACTATATATTGCAATGCGACCATTAATACAATAGTAACTGCAACGATATATACATTCTTTAAATCCAAAATGACACTTCCATTGAAGAACGTTAGTCTCTTGCTCGCTAACACTTCAGGAAATGTCCTTGTTTGTGGACTTACAAAATACATCATAGTATATTGTAAAAACAACGATACACTTATAGCAGTAATAAGAGCTGCTATTCTTGATGAATTTCGTATAGGCTTGTACGCTACCTTCTCAATAATCATACCAAGTATACTACATACTATCATTGCTATAAGTAAAGAGGGTAAAAATCCTAGATGTAGAAAGGTAGTTAATGCAAACCCGACATATGCTCCTATCATATAAATATCACCGTGTGCAAAATTAATTAAGTTTATAATTCCATATACCATCGTATAACCCAATGCTATTAATGCATATATACCTCCAAGTGATACTCCATTTATTAATTGTTGAAATAGCTGTTCCATCATTGTTACTTCCTTTCTATCTAAGATTCTTCGCTAACACTCAGGATATCATCTGTTTTTTACCCTGAGTGTAACGAATGGTCTAATATTTTCTTCAATTCTCTACGCTATTATTTGGGATCTAATTTCTTTAAGAAAGTTGGCGCCCCATCTTTCATTTCTATAATTGTTACAGATTTTACTGGATTGTGATTTTCATCTATAGATAAATTTCCTGTAACCCCAACAAAATTCTTAGTTTCAGCAAGTGCATCTTTTAGTTTTTCTGAATTAGCTTCTCCAGCTCTCTCTAGCGCATCTGCTACGAAATAAGCTAAGTCATATCCTAAAGCATTAAATGCATCTGGCTCTTTGCCATATTTTGCATTGAAGCTTTCTTTGAACTTAACTACCTCTGTTGCGCTATCCATTGGAGAATAATGACTTGAGTAATAAACATCATTCAAAGCATCATTACCTGCTATTTCAGTAAGTTTTGGAGATTCATATCCATCAGCACCAAGAATAGGTACGTTTAAGCCTAATTCTCTTGCCTGTCTTACAATTAACCCAACCTCTTCATAATATCCTGGGACAAACAATACCTCCGGATTTAAACCTTTAATTTTTGTTAGAACAGCTTTAAAATCTGTATCTTTTGCTTGATACGCCTCTTCAGTTAGAACTTTCCCACCTAATTTTGTATATGTCTCTTGAAAATTCTTTGAAAGCCCCTGAGCATAGTCACTGGTAGTATCACTTAGAACCGCTGCATTTTTTAATCCTAAATCACCGAAAGCAAATTCTGCCATCATGATCCCTTGAAAAGAATCACTAAAACAAGTCTTAAAAACATATTCCCTTACATTTCCGTTACTATCAACTGTTATATCATCTGCAGTAGCTGAAGCTGAAATCAAAGGAATTTTATTTTGCATTGCCGCAGGAGACGCAGCCTTTGTATTTCCAGATGTAGCAGGTCCTAATAAAGCTACAACCTTATCTCTAGTAGCTAGCCTTGTAGAAACACTAGCCGATTCTGTATCTTCTGACTTATTATCAACTTTAACAGTTTCTATCTGCTTTCCAAGTACACCACCATTTTTGTTTATCTCTTCAATAGCTAATTCAATTCCATCGGTCAATCCTTGCCCATAAGTTGCTACTCCACCTGAAAGTTCATAGTTTAGTCCTACCTTGATTATGTCTGAGCTACTTGATTTACTATTAACTGTGCCAGAAGAGCATCCTGCAAATAAGCTTAATGCAAGCATCGATGAAACTAATACTGATATTTTTTTATTCATATTAACCACCCCTATTAATTATTAATTGCTAATTTTTTGAATATTTAGTCATTTTAATATAATACCATCCTCATCTTGAACCACACGTAAAACCCCCTTTTCTGAAAAATTGTATTGAAAAACCTCTACATGTATACAAATACACGTAGAGGCTTTTTAATGCGATACCACTCTACTTTATAACTATCTCACGATAATTAACTCATTAGGTTTCATAGACTTTAGCTGTAGGATTCAACTAAACTCCTATTACAAACCTTGACCTTTTAACGGGGTCTAGCGATATGACTTACTTGATTTCAGTCATACAACTCCGAAGTGATTGCTCCCTATCAAATCAATGCTGGTTCTCAGCCGTTCCAGCTCTCTGTATTAGATCTCTAGATAGTTCACTCTTCATCATTGTTTTTAAGTATTAACTATATAACGACGCTGCAACTTTACTTATAATATTGAATAATATATCACGTTAATCTATCAGTGTCAATGTAATTTTTGCAATATTTCAAAAATAATATTTCAAATAATGAACTTTTCTAAATATAATCTTTATTCCAAATAATGTTTATAGTCATTTTTTATATGCCTATTTCTCTATTTTAAGCCATTCTAAAGACTGTGCGCCAAATAAGAAAAACGTTTTCCTATACGTTTTTGCATGAACTCATTCCTAATTATTCATTTGTCACACTATTGTGGTTGAATAATTAGAAATTTGAAAGCCTTACTAAGTAATAGCAAGGCTCTCAATTCCGTTATGAAATACTATTCTTTTATTCCTGTGTAAACGAGAACTGCATCTCTCAAAAATACCGCCAAACCAGGCTGTTCTTTGTCATAATATGCTGTAAATTTCTCATCATCTACATACATTTGAGCCAATCCTGCATGGGCTTCCTTAGTGTATCCTTTCCAAAAATAGTTTAACCATTGGCGATGTAAATCCGCTGCTCTCTGTGCAAGTTCACCTTCTGGCTCTCCAGTTGCATACGCTGCTTTCAATGTATCAATCACTCTTTTCCCTAATTTTTCCATCTCAGTATATTGTTCTTCAGTTATGTCTTTTAATTTCTTATTTGATTGATTCACTATCTCATCACCATATTTTTCTCTAATTCTTTCACCATATTTTTTCTCATTATCATCAATCATTTTTTGCTTAAATCCTTCAAACTTTTCTCTATCACTCATTTTAATCCTCCCTTCAGTTAAGGCTATAGATTTATCAACATTAGCTAATAGCAGATCCAGCTGTTTTCTTTTCTCAAGGAGTCTTTCACGATGTTCTCTAAGTGCACGTGCTCTATCAAAGGATGGAGAAGAAATAATCTCTTTTATACTTTCTAAACTTATACCTAACTCTTTGTAGAACAGTATTTGTTGTAACCTGTTAACTTCATCTTTACCATAAATCCGATATCCTGACGAATTAATCCTCGCCGGCTTGAGGATCCCTATTTCATCATAATATCTAAGGGTTCTAGTACTAATTCCTGCTAGGTTACCTAGTTTTTGCACCGTATATTCCATGCGCTCACCTCCTTACAAAAATAGATTACACCTTTACGTAACGTTAATGTCAATAGTTTTATAACTTTTTTCTCATATACGGCTCCTTAAGCAATAAAATCATAGCAATGTTTTTTGAATGCCTTAATCAACTAAAGAAATGTTAAATACGAGGTTTGCAAGTATCTATTTTAACAGGTTTATCTAAATAAATACTATTATCTGACACAACGGAGTCGTAAGCCAATATCTCTACTCCATTTTCACTTGCCAACTTAACTGCCTCTGCAAAAGCTCTATCCATTTGCCAATTTAGCTTGAATATTTTAGGTCCTTTCATTTGTATTAAAAAGAATATAATCCCTCTGTAACCTTGTTTAACTGCCTCTATCATTTCTAATACATGTTTAGTTCCTCTTTCGGTAGGTGCATCTGGAAACATAGATATCCCATGATTTTCTAGAGTCACGCCTTTTATTTCAATAAATCCTTTTTGTTTTGTAGATTCAAAATATATGTCATACCTAGATTTCCCAAAAGTAACCTCTCTTTTTAAACGTGATAAATCTTCAAGCTCCTCAATATTATTCTCTTTAAGCGCTTCAAATACTACAGCATTAGGCACTTGAGAATCCATGTTGACTAGTATATCTTCTTTCCAAACAGCAATAATTGAATATCTTGTCTTTCTATTTGTGTTATCTGAACAATCTTCTAATATTACTCTAGCTCCTGATGTCAATAATTCCTTGCATCTTCCAGTATTCTTTACATGCACAGTTTCTTCTTTTCCATCTATTAACACTTGTGCAACAAATCTATTAGGTCTTTTTAGGAAAATCCCTTGTATTGGTTTTTTGTATATCATATTTTATCTCCTTTATTTAACAAAAATCTTTTATGTTTATACTTTTTCAGATACCCTATTCTTATTCAAATAATTCTCTATTATATAATATCATTTCCTACGAGTCTGTTTTTTGTAATATACTTCAATTTATATTTTTTTATTTCACAGTTTACATAAAAAGGATAGAATAATCTCTTGATTCATCTAGTTGAATAAATTATTATAATATGTATATTATTGACTATTAAAATCACCTAATTAAGGAGGACAATATGAAACTTGAAGTAAAAGAAATTCATAAGAGTTTTTCTGCTAAAGAGATTCTACATGGCATTTCTTTTTCTGTTGAAAGTGGTAAAGCTTTGGGATTATTGGGAAGAAACGGCGCAGGAAAAACCACTACCATCAGAATACTTATGAATTTATTTAATGCAGATAGCGGTGAAATTCTCTTAGACGGAAAGAACTTTATGTCTCAAAATTATCAAATTGGATACTTGCCAGAAGAACGAGGATTATACCCAAAGAAAAAAGTTATGGAGCAATTGGTTTATTTAGGTCAGCTTAGAGGATTAACTAGTAAAATTGCTAAAGAAAATGCCTTGTTTTGGTTAAATAGATTAGGAGTAGAAGAGTATAAGAATAAAAAACTAGAAACTCTGTCAAAAGGAAATCAGCAAAAGGTACAATTAGCAGGGACATTTCTTTGCAATCCAGAAATAATCATCCTAGATGAACCCTTCAGTGGATTAGATCCTGTAAATTCTCAAATTTTAAAGGATATCATCAGAGAATTAATCAGAGATAATAAATTATTAATTTTTTCTAGCCACCAAATGAACTATGTAGAGGAATTTTGCGAGGAAGTGGCTATAATTAATAGGGGAGAAATAGTTTTAACAGGAAACTTAAAGAATATCAAGAAGCAATATGGTATGAATAGATTAACAATAAGTGAAGTTAGACTTTCACCTAAGGAACTAGAGCATGTTTTTATATCCAAATTAAATAGCATCGCTACAGTAGTAGGCATAAAGAAAAATCATCTTATAATAGAGCTAATGCATAGTAAAACAAAGAATGATTTGCTTAAAGCAATAGTAGGATTAGACTTAGACATTGAGAATTTTTCTGTATATGAACCAACTTTAGAAGATATTTTCGTAAAAAAGGTAGGTGATAGCTAATGAAAGATTTTTTTATTGTATTAAAATTTGAGCTCATGAATTATTTAAGGAACAAAGCTTTTATAATATCTACTTTAGTTATTTGCTTGTTATTAAGCATTGGTTTATCTATCCCTACGATAAAAGATACTTTTTCTTCTAAAAAGTCACAGTCTACAGAGGAGCTAGATAGTACAGTCAAAGCCTATGGATATATAAATAGAGATGGAGCTTTATCAGATACTTCGCCCCTTAAATCAGCTTTTAAATTAGGTAAGTTAGTAGAGTTTGATGATGAAAAGGAATTAGAAGATAGTGTAATTTCTAAACAAATAGAGGCAGGCTATATTATAGAATCTCCTACTAAATATCAGTATATAGTTGAAAACAACGAGATTATGGATTCAAGCAGAGCTTATTTCGAAGAAGCACTAACAGAAACATATAGAATGACTGGTCTTGAAAAAAGAGGTATATCATATGATGAAGTAAAAGATTTGATTTCACCAAATATAGAGTATGATACTAGGATTTTAGGTAAAGATAGTGCTAGTAATTATCTTTATACCTATATTTTGATATTCGGTCTATACTTTATGATCATTCTTTATGGTCAATTAATTGCTACTTCAGTGGCAAGCGAGAAAAGCAACAGAGTCATGGAGATTTTAATTACAAGTACCAATAGCGGCAACTTAATATTTGGAAAAGTTCTAGGTGGTGCTTTAGCTGGAATAATACAATTTGGACTGACTATTCTCACAGGTAGAATTGCATATGATCTAAATTCCGTAGCATGGAATAACAAGCTAGATTTCATCTTTAAAATACCAGGAAATGTACTTCTTACCTTCTTTATATTTGGAATCCTAGGATATCTATTCTATTCATTTATATTTGGAGCCCTTGGAGCCTTAGTTTCGAGAACAGAAGATGTGAGTTCTAGTTCTACGCCAGTAACTATAATGTTTATAGTAGTATTTTTCATTGCAATTATGGGTATGCAAAACACGGAAGGAGTTTTGCTGAAAGTTACTTCTTTTATCCCTTTTAGTTCTTTTATGTCAATGTTTGTAAGAGTATCTATGGGAACTGTTTCGACTGTTGAAGTAATGATTTCTCTATTTATCTTAGCTATATCTACAGTAGTCATTGGGCTTTTAGCTTCAATGATTTACCGCATGGGCACGCTTATGTATGGCAATCCTGTTAAACTAAAAAGTGCTCTTAAATTATTAAAGAAAAACAAGATATAGACTATCTTATATTAGTATCCTTTATAAAACAAAGCCCCTTAGAACGGTTAAAACAAAAAAGCTATACATATATTAATCCTATAGTATAGCTTTTTTACTTTTATGAGAAAGCAAGGTAGAAACAATCCCTTCTTATTTTAGATTAAATAGCCTTAATTCTTGTAGTAGTAATTTTACCTTCTACTTTATTCAGATTTTTAATCTTTAAAGTTGGGTTTGTTATACCGCATTCATCCATAATATCTCCAAGTACTTTGAATTCTTTTCTTCTTATAACCACCTCTACCTTGTATCTTTTATCACCATTGTTTCCTCTAGCTAAAAAGTTATTAACTGTATAGCCTTCTTCTCTAAGTTTTTCTGCTATTTCGATCATCTTATTCTTATTATTTAAAAAAACATCTACCTCTAAAATACCTAAGGCAAGTCTATCTTCGATTTTATTACCTATAAAAACTCCTAATGTTCTCCCTAATGCATATGCGATTGCAAAATGAATCCCTTCTGAACTAGTCACTTTACCAACTACTGTTGCAAAAATAATAGCATCTACAAATACTAAAAAATATACTGGATTCATAATCTTCTTTGCCATCAATATGCTCTTTAATGTTGCCAAAATATTCGTAAGTGCTGTCACTAAGAACAAGCCGATAAGCGTTAATATTATATCTTGTGTCATAAACATATCTCCTTTTAAATTTAAAATTGTACTTTAGTATAATTGAATATATTTGTTTACGTTTTGTTTCTGCAGTATAAGTATTACATAACAAAAAAAAGCTAACATACCATTATGTTAGCAAATATCCTATACAAAATTCGTGAGATCAATCATGTATTTTTTATTTTAATAATTTATGTTGAAAATTCAAGAATAGAATAAATATACTTTCATCATTAAATATTTAGAAATCTCTGATATGGGCTAATGAAAAGCATCTTCATAGTAATTTTGAAGCTAACGATAAGATTATTGTAAAAATAATTAAGATATACATTAATAAAATTTATCCAACTAACAAATGAACCTATTTATTATACCATATATCGAAATTGTTTACAAATTAATTTTTCAAAAGTAACTAATTTCATGAAAAACATTGACTATTACTTCGGATTTGATTTATTTTCAGTATCGGTAACTTTTTTTAAATGATTTATCATAATCATAAACCAGATACGTAGTATAATTGCTGCTATAGCACCAAATATAATCAAATATCCAGCATTAAACGTTAGTACAAAACACAAATATATTTCCATCACTATGAAAAGTATAATGTAAACTCTTATCTTTTTTGTATATTCTTCTGCAATATCCATATATAAATAAGCACTTAAATATTCTACTGATCCTTCAAGAATCTTATATACCATAAGAAGCTCAAAAATCGAGAAAATTACTGGCCAAATTTGTATAAGAATAAAATTAGCTTCTCTGTATCCAATTATAAAAGATGCACTTTCTCCTATAAAAGATAATGCAATCAGCAATCTTGCAAAAGTTTGTGCTTTTTCAAGTGTTTTTGATGGATAATCTTTTAATAAATAGCTTATTCCACTAGAGACTATTATAAACGCGATAAAACTTGGTAAAATTTTTATGGAACCTAGCTTGATATTGAATGTGGCTAGGAATATACCCCAAAAAATCTTTTGATATCCTTTATGCATTTAAATCTCCCCCCTTGCCTTCAAATAAAGTATTATCTCTTTAGTATTAAATCTATGAGGGGAATAATCTATATTATAGATTCTCTGAGTATATATATTTCCATCGTCGTCTTTATAGGTTAGTTTTGGATTAATGTCATAAAATGTATATTGTGACAATATGTCTTTTGGCCTATAGAATATAGAATTAATTGTCAGTTTATCTTCTTCTTTATATTTAACACCAGCGACATTCTTATAATTATCCTTACCTACATTCATATCAAATAAATTTTGTTTGCTTTTTAATAATGGAGAATCCACACCTATAAGAGTAATTGCCTTCTTGACAATAATATCTATATAAGATGTGCCATCAGAAGAGCTTCCCGAACTAGTAAACTCTATGCAATCTTTTGAATTTCTTTCT
The DNA here is from genome assembly GCF_050433385.1 of Brassicibacter mesophilus. Taxonomy (NCBI): domain Bacteria; kingdom Bacillati; phylum Bacillota; class Tissierellia; order Tissierellales; family Thermohalobacteraceae; genus Brassicibacter; species Brassicibacter mesophilus. The sequence continues at coordinate 72,544 of NZ_JBNPXI010000005.1, read as the reverse complement.
CTATATAAAATGATATTTCCAAGGTTTACATTCATAATGTCTCCGTTATTAAACTGTACCTTAGCCTTACTTAGTTTTAATTCTTCAAGTGGTTCGTCTATGCTTTGCATGTCCATTGTAATATAAACTTCTCGAACAATATATCTCCCATAAATATTTTCTGAACTATCGTTTGAATTAGAATCAAACATATTAGAAAAATATCCTGAGTGACCATGTTCACTGGCGTAAAATATTAAGTTTGGTACTTCTTCAAAAGAGATATCTACTACTTTTCTCTTATCTGTAAAATTCGTAATATACTTGATAGTAAATGCATCCCACATGTAGTTATCATCATCCATAGGAATATTGCACTCACAATAATTTTCTAAAAACACAGGATTATCTAGCTTCAGATAATAGGCTAAACCAGTACTTAAAATGACTACTAAAATTACAAGAGCTACCCCAATATTTAGTATCTTCCTATTTGTTTCCATCTACATCCCTCATTGATTTTATAATGCATATCTTTTTATCTATTATAACATGTTTCCTAATGATTATTGTAATAATCAAGGGAGCAGGGACTTTTCTACTATACCTACTTAACAATAAATAAAATTGTAAAAAAATCAATTTTTGTCTACATCTCAAGTATATCCTTAAGCTCCATCAAATTAGAAATCTCATAAGTAGGCTTTATTCCAGTTTTATTAACAATTTTATTTGGATTATACCAGCACGTATCTATACCGGAATTTATCCCACCTTGTATATCAGAGGTTAAGCTATCTCCTACTATCAATACCTTACTCTTGTCAGTATGCTTTATATTGCTTAAAGCATGTTCAAATATTTTGGGGTCTGGCTTTGATACCTCAACTTCTTCAGATACTACTATATCCTCAAAGTATTTTGCTATAGTAGATTTTCTTATTCTATTATTTTGAACATCCTTAAGTCCATTAGTAACTATAGTAAGTCTATAATCTTTATGGAGACTTTCAACAAGCTCTATACTATCATCATATAAAAAAGACGCGTTACCTAAATGTTTCATATATAATTTTGAAAACTGTTCCTCATCAAATCCAGCATTTAAGCTGTCTGATAGCCTTTTAAATCTTTCTACCTTTAATTTTTTCTGAGTAATAAGACCTTCTTCAAACTCTTTCCATATAGCCGTATTTATGCCCTGGTATATTTTCAAATGATGATTTTCATCATACTCTATATCATATTCAAGCATAGTGTTTTTAAAAGCATCTTTTTCAGATTTCTTGAAATCAAATAAAGTCTCATCTGCATCAAATATTATAACTTCGTACTTCATAATATCTCCTCCATATAGCTAGTTTTTCCAATTATAACATATATACTTTTTTATTAAAAAGTTTTGGACTATTTAATATTCAAATACCCTTAAGTATTCTCACATAGTTTGAGGCTTTCTTGTTTATACTTGTTATCAACCTTTGCATTAATTATAAGACCTATAAGAAATAATACTCCTCCGATTACCTTGCCTTTTGAAAAAATATTTAAATATATATAATCTATAATCGCACTCGTAAGCATTTGACCTATAAAACGAAGTATAACTACATATACCGTTGGTATTTTAGGAACTACAACGTTAAACAAGCAGGTTGTTAGAACTCCTATAAAACCACCTAAAAAATAGGGTATGGGAACGGACCTTATAGCTGAATACGATGGCATAGCATTTATCATAGTAGCACATAGCATAACAGAGGATATAGAAGCCATTAAATAGTTTATAATAATTCCATTTATCATACCTTCTCTTTGAGCAAGCTTTCCATTTAACATCATGTTTATAACTATATTAATACCGGTTAGAAATGATAAGAGAATATAAAGCATTTTATCCCTCCTACATAGTAATCATAACTATTATTCCAAGTGAAATTATTGAGAATCCTAATATTTTTTCTTTCTTTAACCTATTAGCTGCCATTCCAAACAATCCAAAATGTTCTACCAAGCTAGACAATACAAGCTGCCCAAATAAGCCCACTCCTACAGCAAGTGTTACGCCTATTTGAGGTATGGATATATTGTTTAAGAGTATAGTTATAACACTTAGTATGCCTGGTAAGAATAACATAAGTGGTACTTTTTTTAAATTTGAGAGCCTGTTTTTCTTTATTATGGATATGATTATAATCAACACAAGTCCTAGTACGTGATATATTAATGTACTCATATAAGGTCCTATTTTACTGGCCAGTACCCCGTTTAAAAAAACCATTATGGCAAGTATAGCACCATTTATAAGAGCTAAGTTTTTATACATGATAAATCCCCCTATTCTTTACAATCCTTTATAAATAAATTACTATATTTATATAAACTTGCACATGACATATGTCATGTTTAGGAGGAAAAATGAAAAGAATTTCAAACAATACCCTTTTAGGCCATTATATCGATAAACATAACATTGAAAACATATTGGATAAGGATGTACTAAAATATGCTCAACTTCACTTTTTTGAAAAAGAGGAATATATATTAGAAGCAGAATCTAACCTTGAATATTACTATTTGCTTGTAGATGGAAAAATCAAAATCTCTTATCTTTTTGAAAACGGTAAATCAATGCTTTTAAAGTTCTATAAAGGGTTTAATTCAATAGGAGATTTAGAGCTTTTAAAAAATATTCCTATACTATGCAATGTTGATGCAATAGAAGACACTTATTTGATAGCAATACCTTCAGACATACTCAGGGAAAAATGTCTGGATAACAAAAAGTTTTTACATCATTTAATAAATTCTTTAAGTGAAAAGCTCTATGCAACTATTAATAATAGCTCATACAATTTTGTATATCCCCTTATAAATAGGTTATCTAGCTATTTGATTGAGCATATAACAGATAAAAACTATATAGTTCTGAATTCATCATTTTTAGAAATTGCTCAATTTCTAGGAACAACCTATAGGCATTTAAATAGAACCTTTAAAGAGCTTGAATCGAAATCAATTATAAAATGTGAGGATAAAACAATATATATATTAGATGAGAACAGACTTCGAGAGCTATCTAAAAACTTGTATATAAAATCCCTCTAATACTAAAAAGATATTTCAAAAGCAATATCTGCTTTTTTCGTAACAAATTAAACTAAGGATTCCATGATACATTTTTCTATTTGCAAACTTTCTAGCTTATCTGAAAGAGTATTTTGTGTTAAGTCTCCATAAACTAAAAATTCCGCTATTTCATCCAGGAATGCTAACTCTCGATCCTTTATATCACTATTTTCTCTCCCCATAATTCCCCAACAATCCCATGGCAGCGGTTCTAATTTATTTAGACATAATAGATCACGAATCATATTATCTCGAACAAACCAATTCCCTTTCAAAAGATCACCATAAGTTCCATAATTGTCTGCATTATGCCCCTTTTTTCTACAATTAATCCAAGCTTCACCTCCTGTTATAAAAAACTCATTTTTTACATCATATGGATTATAATTTAGTTCTAGTAATCCTTTAAATAATTCAATAGGTAATAATTCTTTTCTATACTGTATTTGACTCATCCAAGGGTCAACCTTAATCCAACGTTTCTCTGACTTGTCCCAATATTCACAAACCCAGTGATCAAAATACTTCTTTTGAAATGGGTCAAAAAAAGTTGCAAAGCCTGATCTTACTCGAGCTGGAATCTTGTGATTTCTCAATACCGAGCACATTATAAGCGATAAATCTCTGCAATTCCCTAATAAAAGTTTCTCATAACTTCTTGAATTCAATATACTTGAATTGTCTCTATGCGCTATCTTTCCTAATTTTTCTTCAACTCTTCTTATGTTATTATCATTTGAATGCTCTTTTGGAATTGAAACTAATTCCATAGTTGCTAATAAGTCAATTAACGTGATTTTGTGGATGCATTCACACAATTTAGGAATATCTGTAGGAAGCTCAGCAAGCAAGTAATGATATGAGCAAGGGGATGTAATTAAGCCTTGTTCAGAATAATACTGTAATAAACTATCTAATTTCATGACAACTCTCCTTTTTAAAATATAATAGATTTTGGAATTTGTTAGTTTATTATATCAAATCAAACATGACAACATTATGTCGTGTTTGATTGTTCATGTAAAAACACTAAGCATTATCAATCCCTCAGTGACTGCTAAGATATTCTCAATTGCACATGGTATTGACAAAGCTAGAAAAGCTTTAGACGACAGAAAGATATTTCTCAACTTTTATATGAAATGCAAAAGTGAAAAATTAAGTTAAATTTTATATCCTTATTTGCTTTTTCGAAATTTATTATTCCTTCTATGAACTATTTAATGATTTTGTTGTGTCTTTGTATCCCTGGTTCTTGCTATGCCATTAAGGCATTTAATCAATTGTTTTCTCTTTCTTTTTCTCTAGATTTTGGATGAAAAGAAAAGCTCATAGACAGAGTCTATGAGCTTGAAATCATAAAAAATAATACTGATACATGAAGTTAGAAGTTTTGTAATATTTCACACTCTATTTTTATACTTTTGCAGTTATTAAAATTAGCAAATCGCTTAAGACAATCATAAATATCTTTCTTAAACTTGTAGTGGTTTACAATGTCATCTTCAAACCAGAAATTTTTTACGATGAGTTCCTTAAGCTTTTTATTATTTGCTACTTCTATTCTGCCAATAAAGCTATCTCCAAATAACACAGGCAAAACATAGTAACCATATTGCCGTTCAACAATAGGTGTATATATTTCCCACTTATATTCAAAGTTAGAAATCTTCTTTATTAACTTTCTATCCCAGATCATATTATCAAGTGGAGCAATAAATTCTACTCGTTTTACAAAATCCTTATTATTTAATACTATATCAATCAAAGGCTCATCGTCGGATAAACAGTAAAAAATATCTGATATATTTTCAATAACAATTTCTATAATTTTTTGCTCTGCAAGCAACTTCTTAAAGATATTTTTGCGCTCAGGTGATTTAAGACCATCAATTCCAAGCCATGCATCTGATGGTTTATTCCATATCAATCCAACCCCACCAATACGTCTTAAAATTCTCCACTCAAAATATTCCTCTTGAGTTAAATTAGGGTCTTTAGCACTCAAAATCTCTTTAGGGATATACTCATTTGCAAGTGCATAGTATTTAATTGTTCCTTTTTTATGGTGAAGTATTAGTTGACCTCGAAAATATAAGGTTTCCAATGCTGCGCGAGATAAAGTAGTAGGATTCCAAGCCCAATCAACTCGTTCTTTAAGGTTTATATCTTTTGAAGAAACAAAGCCCTTTTCTTTGATAATTGATTTTATGTTGTCTGCAACTGCATTCACTTGATCTTTGCTTCTACCATTTTTTTCGTAGCCAGCTCTCTGTCGGGCAAAATATTTCCAATCATCTATACTGAATATACACATATTCTTATCAAAATAATCTATAAGCTTTCTGTCTATGTACAAAAGCTTATACAGCATATCTTTAGAAAATCCATCCACTCTTGATTGCAACACTAATTCAGCATTTTTACCACACACATCAATAGGATCAAATTGAATACAACCTGCTTGCTTAATATAGTCACAAACACCTTGTTCTTTAACAAACTGATAACTGCCCATTAATCCCTGCTTCAACAGAATGAAGCGACGAGCTTGTTTATTTGTAAGCTTAACTTGTCTCATTTTATTTACCACTCCTAACTTCTTGAGCTAAGGAAAAAACTAAGTGACTTCAATTGTAACTATTTGGTCCTCATAAAGTAATAATCATATGGTAATATAGTATTACTTTGTAGTTCCATAAAACCTCTATTTTTCAGTGCACAAATTCTTTGCTTTATCTCTGGAATGGCCTTTGTAATAATATTCTCAACTTCAAAATCGTCATAAAAATTATCATTTATTACATCAAATATTTCCCCAATAAATTCCTCTTCTTCATATTGTGAAGCAAGATCAAGCCTTAAAATTCCTACCTTACCAGTTTCAGTGAATTCGCACTCTTTTGCAAAAATTTCAATAGTGCCAACTGCCTTCCCTCTTATTTTGTCAATTATACTAAAGCGTACATAACATTGATTTTTATACTCATTAAGCCAGAATCTAATGCAATTTTCCATTTCCTCTAATGATTTAAAAATAAAATTGCTAGTGCAATTATCGCTGTTAAAAACCTTTGCTGAAACAGGATCTGAATAGCATTTAAGCAAATCCTTTGCATCATTTTCCTGCACCAGTCTAAAGACAAATTGTTTACTTTCATAAATTGGACATTTTTCAAAGGAACTTTCTTTTTTTCTTAATAAAAGCAATATTTTTTCTTCATCATCTAAAATATCATAGTCTCCTTTAGTGCCATCTTCTTTATGATAGGAGATGCCATTGTCATAATTCTTCTTTAAATACTCAGCTAATTTGTATACTCCTTCTTCTTTAGCGCATTGTACAAATGCTCTATTGCGCTTATTTTTAAACATTTCCTTATCACAAGGAAATTCCTTGCACTCCCAACAACCATCGATTTTTTTATCTTGGCTACATGCTTTAATTGAACACCCATCACACTTTTCCATACAGCCAGTACATCTTCCTGACTTCCCTTCGTTACAAAGTATGCACACAAGACCACAATAAGCAATACTTTTTTCTATTCTCTCTACTGTATATGTCATAAAATGTCCCCCTCTATAATTAACTTTAGTTATACTATAAAGGAGAATATACGACAACTGTATGTCGTATATTATCTATAAATATCAATAATTTCTTTTGCCTTTCTTAAAAATTCTGTTTTTAGTTCTTCAGGCTCGATTATCTTAATATTATTTCCGTAGTTTAAAAGTATCCCCTTCCAGCCAACTTCATTTGATGGTACACTAAACTCCAGAACGAAATCTCCATCCTCTATGGGTTTAATACTTCCTTTAGGGAAATATTCTTCAATAGATACCCTTATTTCTTTCTTACATAATACTTTTACATCCATATATTTAAGTTTATTTTTCTTCTCATGCTTATGTAGTAACTTATCAAGCTTTTCATGTTTTATAGAGAAATGTTCATCTAGCTTTTTCAAATCACGTATTCGAACCACTTTAAATAACCTGTAATCCTTCTTGTCACGACAATACCCAAATAAATACCATGCATACCATTTGTATATAAGTCCAACTGGTTCTACTAATCTACATGTTTTACTCCCATAGGAGTCTGTATATATAAATTTTATAGTCTTTTCTTCATCAGTAGCTTTTTCAATAGTTTTTAAATTTTTATCTATGTTACTGCCTTCCCTTGAAACGCCAAGATCAAGTCTTATTTTAGATTCCTTGTCTTCATCTAATTTAGAGGCATAAACTATACGTTCCAGGGTTTGTTCGATCTTTTTATTATCATAAGCTGAACATAGCGCTCTCAGCGCAGTTATAATAAATAGATAGTCTTCTGTATTAGTTATTTGTTTTTGAAGCTTAAAGCTGTCAACAATCCCATAACCACCATCAGTTCCCTGTATGGATACAATAGGTATTCCCGCTAAATTCAATGTTTCAATGTCTCGTTGTATAGTTCGAGTCGAAACTTCAAATTTTTGAGCTAGGGTATTAGAATTTACAATATCACGATTTAACAAATATATAACTATTCCAAGCAGTCTATCTATTTTCATTCTCCCACACCAATTCTTTATTAAGATTATCCAATGTTTATATAACTTAGATACTCACATTATATCATTACCATATTTTCTGTTTTATTTAGAAGTGACTCTTGAATAATTTTTCTTTTTTATTATATCATTCTTAAATATCTTAAATAAAGAGTCGGAGAAGACCATTATTGTATATATTTTTTCTATAAAGGAAAATGGCTGCCTCATTTACAATACTAATTTTGAATAACATTTTCTGCACACCTTTCTGTGCTCAACATCCATAGGGCTCTAAAACACTCTTTAGATTTAGGTAAAAAAGTAACGAGTTAGCAATCCGACAATTGCTCCAAACACGACAGAAGGAAGAAACATTTTTACTTTTTTAACCGCAATTGCTGTGAAAAGACAGCCTATAAGAATGGGAAGTGAAATAATTAGCTGTCCATCTACGGGGACAAAGATTTGTTTGATAATAAGTGCGGATATAACCCCAACTGGTACATAGTTAAAATATAAACGTAAAGTAGGACTCATCTCTCGTCCTGACATTATTTCGACGCCTATGATACGCGAAATATACGTTGAAACGGAAAGTAATCCTATTAATATCCAACGACTTAGCATTTTTGAGACCTCCTCTTTAAATAAAGACCAATAATTGGTGCTATCACACCAGTAATAATAATCGTGAACTCATTACCAGGCATAAAATATTCTAACCCAATCGCTAATATTGCAGCAGCAAGCGCGGTAACAATTTCAGGCTTTTCTACAAGACTTGAAATAAGAATAGCTGCAAAAGTAATAGGAAATGCTAGATCTAAACCCCATTTTTGAGGATCAACTTGACTTCCAATTACCCCGCCAAGAAACGAAGAGAGAACCCATGCAATATAAAAAGTACCAACAACAATCCCAAAATAAAGAGGATCTGGCCCATATTTTTTAAACCTTGAGCTTCCCAAAACAAAAGGTTCATCTGACACACCAAAAACTAACAACCACCGCCACTTCTTAGCAGGGGCAAGACCTTCGGCAAGAGCAGCTCCATATAACAGGTTACGCAAATTCAACAAAACTGAGGTAATAAGCACACTTATAAGACTTCCCCCAGCCGTCAGCATTCCAACAGCAACCATTTGTATAGATCCAGAAAATACCAATAGCGACATTGTTACGATACCTAGTAAACTAAAATTAGCTTGAGTTGCAAGTACTCCATAGGATAACCCATATGCAGCAATAGCAATTGCAAGTGGTAGTGCATCCATAAAACCAGTTTTTATCGCTCTTTCTTTTTCATCCATAAAAACAACACCTCCTCGTTTTTTATCGCAGGACATAACTCCCCAAAATAGTGCTAGCAATATAGATATCACTTTCTATATAGAAAACAACAATGTTAATCTGTGGTGTAAAATAGATGCTAAAATGATATAATAAAATTAACTTTTTGTTTATTATAGCATAGAAATTTCAAAACATATATATCAAAATAAACTTTTTGTTAATTATATTATACCTTTTAGTGCAAATATTACAGCTTTGGATTAAAGGAGGAAAAAAATGAACACCGAAAAACCTTGGGAAGAAGAAAATTTGGGAAAGCGTATAGGGACCAACCTTCGTCAATTTCGAACGAATAAAGGAATTAGTTTGGAGTCTTTAGCCAATCAAATTGAAGTAAGCAAATTAACATTAATAAAGATAGAAAGCGGAGAAGCCAATCCTACGTTATCCGTAATGTGGAAAATTGCAAATGGTCTAAATATTCCTATAAGTGCATTATTATCTATCGAATCAAATATCTCTATTGCTCGTAGAAAAGATAGCCTGAAACTGAGCAGCACTAATGACGTACTAGTCGCTGAACCTTTGTTTCAGTCTCACGACTTGTTAGAGCTTTATCGCGGTTACCTACAGCCTAATGGAGAATATGTTTCCGAAGCACATCCACGAGGCGTTGTAGAATTTGTTACTGTTATGTCTGGCCAATTGATAATAGATATAGACGGAAAAACTTATCACTTAGACGAATATGATTCGATTCGTTTTAAAGGGGATCGTACCCATAAGTATATCAACCCCTCATCATCTTTAACAGTTTTACACTTTGTCATCTCTTATAACAATCTTTAAAAAAGTCTGTCACCTTGCATTTGGGGACTCTTTTGCTTTAATTGTTTATCTATAAAATATATCCCCAAATAAATAATTCCCTCAATACAAAAGTATGAAGGAACATAAACCACATTTTAATTCTAGCTCAAAATCCTCTATACTCCTGAGATCAGTATAATTCTTCTCTGACCTTATACTGTTTCAACATGTGTTTTAATAGAAAAATAATACTGCTACACAGAAATCATGGAAGCTAAACCTTCTTTAATTTTAGGCATGATTTTAATTATTGATAGATCCCAATTCTTTTACAGGTACTTCTTTAATTTGAAATACTTTCCTATCTTTCAACGTAAAAGCATTTTTAGGACAAATATTTACACAACGCATACAACTTATACATGACTTCTGTATGCTAGGATATGGAGTTAATTTTATACTAAGGGTAGGACAATATTTGGCACACATGCCACATTGAACACACATTGTCCTATCAACTTTTATTTTACGATTTAATTTTTCCCAAATTAAATCCTCTTTTGAAATATTTCTCATAAGATCAGAAAAAACTGGTATTCTTCTCCATTTTCCCTCCCCATGTATTAATGCTTCTACAAATCTTTTAACTTCAAGTGTAGCTTTAAGATTTTTCTCATCACGCTCTTTTGCTTTTTTTTCTGAAATCAACATATTTGATGACATTTTAAATTCCTTAGCACCAATACATTCATACCCCTTTGCTTTCAGCACTTTCTTAACCGGCCCAACCACTCCACCTGAGAAAGCCTCGAGAGTGTCAAACATGAATATTGGTGTTTTTTTACTTTTTGGCAGTTCGTTAATAAAGTTCCATACTAAAGGATTTGTAGACTGTACTGCAACTGGAAATGCAAGTCCAATGATACAATCAAGCCTCACTTTAGCTGGTTCAATGCTAATCATGTTAATAAGTTCACTTTTATAACCATATATATCAAATTGTTTTATAACTTCTTTTGCAATTCTAAGTGTATTACCTGTTCCTGAAAAATAATATAATTTAATTTCTTTTTTTGCTAACATAGCAACCTCCCTTAGGTATATATTAATTACAAACGCCAAATATGAGTTTACTCATGTATGAGTATACTCATATTATAAATATTTCATTTGAAAAAGTCAATTCAAAATCTAGTAGCCAAACATCAGAAATATTAAATTGTTTTTTTAAGTGCCTTATATAAAAACAAAGGCACCAAGATTTTCATCTCAATGCCTTTGAATTTTCTCTATCTAATTTCTATGATATCCGTGATACAAAGTATGTTCATGATCTGCCGTACTCATCAATCATTATTTGATATTGCAAATCACCAAGTCCATATTCGGGAAAAAGGGACAATAGGTCAGCTATGAGGTCTCCTTTACCTAAATTGGTCTTTATGTACCTTACAATCGGACTTTCTCTTTCCTTATAAGTTAAATACATTTTTATTGCTTGATAAGTAACAGGCATCATTTCTGAAGCAGGCTTTTGATGGCTATATAAAACAGCTTTGTAAATACCCAAGTAGCCATTAATGTCAATTTCAAACGCATCGGACAACATATCGTCAATTCTTTCAAGTGCCATACAGAAGAGAACATCGCCATTATATCCAACTTGTTCGAGATATGCAAGAATTGTAATCAAATTCATCTGACAAAACATATCATCACCAAACCACAAGACAATAATATCAAATTTCTCTTCAAAAAGAGGTCTTAATGGTTCGAGTACAATCTTTCGGTATTCTTCCTCTGTCGTTTTCAATGATTTAACTCTTTTTTCTATAAAAGAATACGAAAATATTTCAGCATCAGTTTCACCCCAGCACATTGCTTCATTAAACGGGACATAGGTTGCTTTTTCTTTGATGAGCTTGTCATTCTTGAATTTTTCAAGCATACAAGAACCGTTGAGAACATGTAGAATATTCACAGGATATTTTGTTTCAATTTTTTCTTGCAGATTTTTAATTGTGTCTTTCATGACTTCATTTCCTCCATTATCATAAAATGAAGAAATGTTTTTTTGATATGTTTCTTGAATCGGCACTTGTGTCTGTCTATATTTATTAGGCGCTATACCGAACATATCAGCAAAGGCACGAGAAAAAGCTTCCTGCGACGAATAACCATATTTTATTGCAATATTAATAATTTTCATATCGGTATTTTTAAGATTTTCTGCCGCACAGGTAAGACGGCGCTTCTTCGTGTAGCTTTTCATGGTGTCGCCAAAAGCCTTATGAAACAGCACAGAGAAATGATACGGTGAATAGTTACAGTGTCGTGCCACATCATTTAAAGAAAGGTCACTTGTTATATTTTCTTCAACATACGAAACTGCTCTTTCAATTTCGGATTGCATCATAAAACATTCCTCCTTTCCATAACAGAATAGCATGATTATGATAATTTGTTTTGATAATAATTGCGAAGATTATTTAATTTTTTTCCCTTATAGAATAGACAATTTTTAATTTACCTATTGCTAAAAGCTCATTTTTACACCTTTCATCATTAAAGTTGCTCGACAGCATATATAAAAAACCTTAAAAATCAGGTCAAAAAACAGCCATTTTCTAGTCTGATTTTTGACCATTTCTTACTTCAAAACTATTATATGTTGTGATTGGAATAGATATTCAACGTTAATTGCTTCATGTATTTATTCATTTCCTCCCTTATTTTCTAATCTTGCCTTTTGTATTCCTATCTTGCTTTTTTCATGTAGCTCTTCTGTAACCTCAATCTTATCTAATTTTTGTTTAATTATCTGCTTCACAAGTTTCAACCTCCTTAGCCTTTTTTCGAAGCTTATTTAATACACGATATAAAATAGATTTTCCAGTTCCTAAAATGGTTTCTAATGTCTCTTATATTTGTTTAAAGGTATAATAATAAAACTTTAAGATAACTGCACCTTTTTCGTCTTCGTTTAATGTATCTATGAGTTCATTAACTGTTAATTTGTGAGGACTATCTTAATCATAAAACTCAATATATTCTTCATAGTCTAGAAAACCACGCAAAAGAGGGGCAAAGGGTAGTAAAAGTAGTAAAGAACAGAAGCTATCCGTGATGTTTTTTCCTTTCTCAATAACTTGTTTAGCAACTTGAACCTCAAATTGCTTACCAAACTTTTTTCCAGACATAAAATACCCCTCCAATAAATGTATCGACTAAATCTAATAGTCTATACGTTTACATGAAGGGGTTCACTATTTACTAAATTCTAAAATCGTCAGCCTGAGCAGAATTTCTTCTTGTAACCATCCGATTCCACCTCATAACTTTGTTATTATGCAGCTCATCATATTTATCCATAATTCTTGCCCATTGCTGCGTTATTCGTACACCATCACCATCCATGTCATCTCCTTCTATAAACTCAAATAGCTTTGTTTTTTCAAAATGCCATCGCCACCATTCTAGTGAATGAAAATAGTAAAAATCAGGCCACCAATTCTTCTCCATATTATCTGGTACTTTTCCATTAAACTCTTTATCTGGTCCCCATGTGACCAAACCAAACTCTCCATTAGGTCTAAGCAGATGTGCCATGTAATCGCTTAAGTATGTATCTGCTGTTCCATAAAATTGAAAAGAATTTATGCAAATGATTGCATCAAAAAAGTTTTTTGCATAAGGCAGATTATGCGCTTCCCCTCTTATTGGGAACACTAAATTTCCTACTCCTGCTTTACTTATACGCTCCCAATTTTCATCCGGACTAACCCAAAGATCATTAGCGAAAACTGTAACTCCGAATTCTTTAGCTAGAAAAATAGATGTCAAAGCTTTTCCACAGCCCATATCAAGTACTCTCATTCCTGGCTTTAGTGTCATAATTCGTGATAATGATTCTACTAACCAAAGACATTGACTACCCATCTTATTTTCATATATCCATTTGGGATCATACTTAGCTGCCAAAGGGTATTTATCATCGATTATTAACTTCATCTTTTCAGCATATGTCATCATTCTTTATTCTCCCTTCTATCAAGTCTGATAGCAAAAGTACACTGTTCATCGCCAGACAATACCGTTTCAATTGGCTCAATCAATACATTTTCGCCAAATAAAGGGGAAAACATGGGCCGATAAAACTCAGCTGCACACTTACAATAATGCTTAGGATAATACTCGGTGGACCTGTTATAGTAATCACAATGACACCGTTTACCAATTAAGTTGTCATTCTCTATGCAGCCTCCACCACTATCACAAGCAAATATCTTTGTAATATAAATTGTATATTCCTTTTCGTCATACCAAATCTTTTTCCCTATAATACGCTGTTTCTCCATTTCGCCAACAAATGACGCTATATCAGATGATGTCTCAAAAATAGCTGCTGCCTGCTTTACTGAATGATCTTTGATTTCACATGGACACACTTTGTTTAAAGTATAATAATGATTATCCAACACATAACCCCCTTAATATTTATAAGTTATCTTGAGTATAAACAATTAAGTATGACAAGTGTATGTCATACTTAATTGTTTACTTATCTATATTATAAATATTAACCATTTCAATAGCCTTTTGTCTTATCAGCTTTCTTAAATGGGGCGGTTCTATTACTTCAACCTGGCTGCCAAAGCCAAGAATCAGTTCAAGTAGCCAATCATCTTCTGGAAAAGTAAAACTTACAGTTGTTGTACCATCTGAATTAAAATGTATTTGTTCTTCGTTGAAGTAATCAACAACTCTTGTCTTCACATCTGATGTGAAATTCAGAACAATATTCAGCATGGGCTTATCTTTGTACCATTCTTCATGGTAATCTAGCATTTCTATAGGAGGAAAATTTCTAGTGAATGAATCTGCCGTCATATTTACCTTATGCATACGCTTTAACTTGAATAACCTGTAATCCTCTTTGATATGACAATATCCATGTAGATACCAAGCAAAGTCTTTAAGTATTAAGGAGATGGGCTCAACTATGCGATGAGCATGTTCACCTTTCGTATTTATATAATCGAAATCTATAACCCTTTTTTCATCAATAGCCTTATTAAGAATTTTGAGCTTGTCTTTATCAGTGTTATTACTGCTCCAACTGCTATAGTCTATATTAATTGAAAATCTATTTTTATAATCACTGTTAAAATCCTTTTTAGTCAACATGCTCTCTAATTTTATTATGGTATTTGAAATTCTTCTGTTATTTATACTTGTATTTAGATTTTTAAGAGCGGTTAGTATCGAGTTGATTTCATTCTCATCTAAAAAGTTCTTGCTTATCTTGTAATTTTCCATAATACCAAAGCCGCCTTCAGCGCCCATGTATGAAACTATAGGAATACCTGCTTGATTAATTGCTTCAATGTCTCTATAAATAGTTCTTTTCGAAACCTCAAAATGCTCTGCAAGCTCTTTTGCATTAACCTGCTTTCTGTTAAGTAAGAGCATTACAATAGCGAGCAGTCTCTCAAGCTTCATAAAATCACCTCTAAAATTATTTTGCGATTTATTATACATGTTTTATGAAGATACGCATATAGAAATATTTTGAAGAACTTGTATGGTACTAGATACAGCAATTAGATATTTATCTGCCATGACTAAGATAATATGCTTTTAAGCTCTGACCCTAGGAAAACTCCGAAAGGAACTAATATAAGTTGCTGAAATATTATATATGTTTCTTCATAACTTCAAGAATAGCATTATATGGGATAATTTTTTAAATATAATTCATAAGAATTTTGTTATATATGCGAAGTTTACTCTTATAACGTAGAAAACTAATTCCATTCATTTTCTAGATATTTATCATAACCAAGTACTCTTTCATCAATTCTTCTGGCATAACTATATGTATAATTATCAAAATATTTGCTCCAAAACCTTAAAGCAGTAGGATTTAAGGTCTCGCAATCAACTCCCAGATATTCCATTCCTTCTTTTTCAGAAATTTCGCAAAGATACTCTAACAGTTGTTGTGCTATACCTTTATTCCTATGCTCTTTATCAACATATGCTCCACAAATATTATAAATATTATCACTCTCAGAAACAAAAGTTTCCGCCTCTGTATCTAATGACATATATCCAATAACCTTATTCTTTTCTTTTGCTACAAATACTCGAATCCTGTCGTTTTCAAACCAATTATCGTACTGAGTTATTTTTGTAGGAAAAAATGCTGGTGAACTACACAAATGCTTTATTAATTCTTTTCTTAATCTTGATATTTCTCTTTTATCATCTTTCCCTAGCTCTTGGAATCTAATGTCTTCATTCAATTCACTTATTTTCGTACGGGTACTCAATTTCATAATGGCGTCACTACATCTAATACCAAATCCGTTCATGACAAAAGATCTTCCAACTTCTTCATCATGAGCATATCTACTTAATGCAAAACTACATACTCCGTCGGCAACCAAGTCTGCTGCAACTTCTTGTAGTAGTTTTGAAGCAAGTACATTTCTATTGTCACCTGAAAATGCACTTCCTCCTAATGGCGAAAACACACCTTTTACATTGCCATGAAATCCATCCCACGGCCCTTCAAACGCTAGGTATCCGATAATCTTTCCGTTTTCAACAGCCACTTTTCCATACTTATTATTAAATAATCTTTGAATAATAATTTCTAGTTCTTTTTCAAAGCTTCGCTTCATTAATTGAGGACATTTTGTACACTCTATACCATATTCTTCAAGTGCTAATACAAGTGCTTCTTCTACATATTTTTGTTCTGTATCTTCAAATTTCATTTTCTATTTTTCCCCCTTTTTATCTTATTTTTCAACATCCCTTTTTTAGTATATACTGATTTATTCTTTCCCCATTCATTTTCATTTGACAGCTGACAATATGTTTTCCATCTTTCTCTGGAAAGTTTTCCCTCTTCAATTGCTTGATTTACTGCACATCCTGGCTCCTTGCTATGGCTACAGTTACGATATTTACATTTAGCAAAAAGTTGAATTATATCCGAAAATGTATCGTTTATGCCATTTTCAACGTACCACATTCCAAGTTCCCTAATTCCTGGAGTGTCAATAACAATTGCCCCTGAAGAAAGTTCAATCAACTGTCTGTGAGTTGTCGTATGCCGCCCTTTAGAATCATTTTCACGTACCTCACTTACTACCATGATTTCGTCCCCTGCGATAGCATTTACAAGCGTTGATTTCCCTACGCCAGAAGATCCTAAAAACACTATAGTTTTTCCTGCCTGTATATACGCATTCAATTGTTTCATTCCGTATCCAGTTTTGGCACTAATAGCAAGAACATCAGCCTTTTCTGATATACTTTTTACCTGTGCTATATAAGTATCTGGATTATCACATACATCTGCTTTTGTCAGAATCACTATCGGTTTTCCGCCACTTTGCAAAGCCACACTAATATATCTTGTTATTCTATTCAAATTAAAATCATGATTCAAAGATGAAAGAATAAATACATAATCAAAATTAGCAGCTATTACCTGCGCTTTCACTGTCTTAACATATCCAACAGCATGCCCTGAAAAATCGGTTCTTGAAAAAGAACTCTTTCGTTCACATATTTCCTCAATTAAAGAATTTCCACTTTCATTATATTGTAGAAGAACATAATCCCCTACTGCAGGATACTCTTTATTCATTTTATCCTTATAAAAAGTACCTTTTAGTTTTGCATTTGTTTCTCCATATCGACATAGTACTTTGAATAATTCTCTCTGCACTTCGCTAACACGCGCTATAATTAAATTGTCTTTTTCTCTTTTCAAAATCGTTTCGTTCTTATAAATTTCTTCAAATCTCACCATATTACCTCCAATTTTTTGCACAAAAAAACTTGCCCATCGACAAGTCCTGTTTATACAGTATTTACAAAAGGGTTGGGTTTCTTCTAGAGCACACGAAAAAAACCATAGTTCCAACGTATACTCAAGTATTAAATTATTGATTCATCACCATATTCATATCTGCCATAATTTAATCAACCCCTTTCGAAATTAAATTGAAAGCTATGTTACCCTTATATTGTATTAAAATGGAATAAAAAATACAAGTGAATTTTTCAATTATAAATTATATAAACATAATTCATTTTAGGTTTTTTACTGCTATTTTCATCTGTTAAATATAACTTGTTCATCTGAAAAAAAGTTTTCTTTTTGTTCTACTTATTGCAACATATAATATCCTATGTTCTTCATTATTAAGTAAACCCCGACTTAAAAGAAATTCTTTTGTCTCTTTATTCTCAATCACCAAAGCATTTTCGTATTCAGGTTCTTTTGACTTATGAATAATTATATGGAGATAAGCTGGCATTTAACGTCGAGCAAATTGAATTATAAGGCTCTGTTTTAAACCAATGTTGATAAATAGTATATATAAAGTGGACAGTTTTAAACTTGCCCACTTTGATATTTAATTAGTATAATTTTGATATTGTGCAATAGACTTAATATAGATAAGTTTCATTATTTTATTGGTTTTCCAATTTTCTTATCTTGTCTCCATTGAGGAGCAGCTCCATCATCACCCCAATATTCATCCAGACTTATTATCTTATCTCCACAAAACCTTATAAATGAAGTAGCGTGAACAGAGACACTCTTATCTGAAAGCCATACTCTTGTAACTGAAATAGCCAAATCATCTATTATTTCAAGTCTCTCAACCTCTCCACACCACTCACCAGGGTATTCGCAATTTGCTATTATATATTCTTCAAGAGTAAAACTTTCATTAGTATTATGCCAATTAATTATTGCATTTGACTCAAAATATGTTTGAAGTTTTATAGGATTTTGTTCAATAACATCTTCCCAAAAATTCAATACTTTTTTCTTAATATCCATATACATTCCCCCGATTTCATTAGATCACTTCTTTCTCGAACTCAAAATCGTTTATTATCGTTTCTTATGCGTCCATTCATGCTCTTCCAAGTAGATATCAAAACCATTCTCTTTCGGCATTTCTAATCGGTGTTGATTAAACTTCTCATATTCTTTAAAAGCAAGTTCTTTCGCCACTTTATGAGAGATACTACCTGTATTGGTTAGAACCTCACGATCATTAAATTCTAGAAAAGCATTAAGTTTTTCTTCCCACTGTTCATTGGTCTGAACTTTATAAATTAAGGCTTTGTGTTTCTTAACCTTTAAAAAAGAGAAATGATTCAAGGCTTAAACCATGATTCTTTTTTCTTAATAATTCTATTTATTTTTCCATTTCTCCTTCCATTTTTTGTCCCTATATCGAACAAACTCTTTCATTACAAGAGTTTATTTTAAAAATGCAAAGAGTTTATTTTAAAATGAAAAAGTTTGTTTTAATTAGACACTTTATTGTATAGTGATACTATAGTCTCCACGTGCCTTGAGGATACAATAATGATGTTGTAGGTAGTTGGTGGTTCCTTGGCGGGAGACCATCTTTTTAAAGAAAGCACCTACAAATCTTGAGATTTGGAATTTAAAAATCCAAGATTTGCTCTCAACATCTTATTAATAATATTTTTTTAACGTTATATGTCTAAAAAATATGTAGCTAGTTTTTAAGACTCTACCTGATGAACAAACTTAATTTTTCCTTCCTTTGTCACTTAATGGAATATTGACCTGAAATACTGTTCCCTTTTCTGAATCTAAAACACCAATTGTAGCATCTTGTTTGACAAGCATTTTTTTAACTAGACTTAATCCGAGACCTGTACCTGATAACTTCTTAGACTTATTCTTATCCACAGTATAAAATGGTTCAAATATCTGTTTCTTATGTTCATCTGGTATTCCAATTCCAGTGTCTGCTATTTCAATCCTGTTGAAATCTTTATTAATAATAGTACTTGTCACATGTATCTCTCCATTTGTAACATTATACTTAATAGCATTATCTATTAGATTGATAAAAATCATCATAAAGCTTTCACGATCCATATATACTTCGCAAGGGTCTAACCTACTGTAAATCTTAATCCCGTATTTGGAAGCCTTCCCACTTAGCTTATCGATAATCTCTTTTAAAAGTGTATGGATGCACAGCTTCTCTCTTTTAACCTCGAAATCATATTGCTGAAGGCTTGATAAATGTAAAATATTCTCCACCATGTTATTTAGCCGCTTAAGTTCATTATTAATAATATTTTTACATTTATCGGCTAAATCTTCATCATCGTCATAAAGGGTCATTAAATCAAGTTGAGCTTTTATAACTGCAATAGGTGTCTTGAATTCATGGGTTATATTACCGATAAACTCTTTTTGTTTCTTCTCCAGCTTTTGAACATGCTCTAACGCTAATTGGAGCTTGGCTTTCTCATCCTTAAGTTCTACAATATTGTCCTGTATCCGCTTTGACATAGTTTGTATGCCTGTGCTTAACTCACCAAACTCGTCCTTACTTTCAATTAGAGTTGCGTTAATATCATATTGTCCTTTTTCAATAAAACGAACGGACTTTTGTAGCCTTTTGATTTTATTTACTATATTTATAAAAAATACTCGCCCAATTAGAAATGTAACAACAATAGATATTAAGCCAAATTTGATAAACAATTTCCAGGTATCTTCATTAAAACTATTCTGTGAGTAAAGATTATATTCTAATTGCATAACACCTATTTGCCCATTAAAATCATAAACGGGTGCTGCATATATTATCTTATCCACAATTTTTTTATATACAATCTGGTTATCCAAAGCCTTGGTAATGATATCCCCATACTCATTTTTTGATTCTTCAAATACCTCGTTACCAACTTGCCTGCCTTGATTATCAAAAATAATTGTATGAATACCTAGAATACGTTCTATTTCAATGGTTAATTCATAAGCCTGTTTAATATAGAAGGTTTCAAAATCTTCAATGTCACTAGTAAGATATCTTTCTCTTATGTATAGATTAGCTGTTTTACTACTTTCTCTTAGATATCTTTCGTATTCCTTTATCTGATTAGAACGAATGCCATTCATTGTTAAAATACTAATAATAACTAAATTAGTTAATAATAGGAAAATAATAAAAATTGTTAGTTTATGTTTTACACTGATTCTCATCCTATATGCTCCAACATTTTATATCCAACTTTAGGAATAGTCTTAATTAATCTACTGTATTTTCCTAACTGCTTACGGATACGTTGGATGTGGATATCCACTGTACGTGTACCTCCATAATAATCCGTATTCCATACTCGATCTAAAATAATGTCTCTTGTAAATGTTATTTTTACATTCTTCATTAAAAAAACCAGCAAATCAAATTCTTTAGCCTTAAGATCAATTTGTTTATTATCCACATATGCGACCCTTTCTAATACATTAACTTTTATGCCATCAACCACTAAGATATTATCATCTATTTGTTCTCTTGATATATTATTATTCTGATTAATTTGTCTTTCAAGAGACCTCACACGTGCCAATAATTCTTGTATTTCAAAAGGTTTAGTAATATAGTCATCTGCACCTAGTTCCAAACCTAATATTTTATCTACCAAAGTACTCTTTGCAGTAAGCATAATAATACCCATATTGGATCTATCTTCAATGTTTTTGCATACATCATAACCATTATATTCTGGCATCATGATATCTAAAATAAGTATATCAGGTTGTTCTTTTCTAATAAGATCAAGTGCTTCTTTACCATCAAAAGCCTTATAGACTTGATAATCTTCACGCTCTAAGGCATAAGCTATTGCATCTGTGATATTTTCTTCATCATCAGCTACTATAATTCTTGTCATTTTCCCACCTACTTATTTAGTCATTCAAAATTACTATTTTACAACTTAGTTCTTCATAAAAATATACCGCTCCTGTACATACAATTTTATTTGATTCTTTATTCCAACATATAGATTTGTAATCACCAAATATAGTTAATTTCTTATCGCTTTTAAAATCATATATATATTTTCTTCTTTCTTCAATAGGATAAATAGCTTCATATATTAACTTGCTTTTATCTGGTGATAATTGAAATCCTCCCACAAAATCATGAGTTTTATCAATCATTTTTACTAGATTACCTTCATCATCTTTTTTCCATAATTCTCTAGGTATCTTATTTTGTATTACCTTTGCTACACCATCAATTTCTACACCATCTTTATAAGGATAATCACGTTTTATAGAACCTTCCTTAAAAGTATTAGTTTTCATATTTAATGTATAGTGTTTTAGATTCAAAGAAACTATTTCTAATTCATCACCTTTAACAGCTAACCTTTTAATATAATTGTTTTCCTTCTCACTTTCATAAAATTCTTTGTGCTTTTCCTTCCAATACTCACTTAATTTTTCTTTCTCTTCTCCAAAATGAACTTCTATATATTCTTCATAGCTATCAAAATAATCTTTTAAGTTGCTAACAAGTTCTCTGGGCAATTGTATTTCAGTTTTTTGTTTACTTGCCATATTATACCTGTAAACTTTAAATCCTTTTGCATAATACATTTGCTCATCTTCAATATATTGAGAACGTATTACATCTTCATCTATTCGTATTAATTTTCCTTCTTTTATATCATAAAATAATAATGCGTACGGTTCTGGTTCCCCTCCTTTACTTATGATACGTTCCTTAAATACAACATAATTTTCGTTTAAATTATATCGACCTAAGCAATCCATTTGCTCATACCAGTATTCAAAACCTTTTTTAGTATCCTTATTATTGGTTATGTTTTTAACTGTCTTATCTTGAACATTGTAAATAGCTATATTTCTAATACCATCTTTAATAGCTACTCCTAATATATTATTATACTCTAACCAATGAAAACCAACAAAATCTTTCACTTCGATAATTTGCTTAATCGCTAAAACATCATTAATTTCTTTCTGCTGATTGTCAAGGACAACAACTTTACCTTCATCCATTCCCTTTGCGTTGATACTACTACATGCGGTTAGACTGGATAGTGCCATTCCTGCTATCAATAATATGGACAATGTTTTCTTTAAACTGAGTTTTACTTTCCTCATCACTTCATTCCTCCTTTAATTTTAGCAAGGTATACATGTATCACCTCTTATCTAAAATTATAAGATTATGATTTTTCTAAACTATATAAAAAATGTTTCTAAGTTGTAACCTTTATTTGAATAATACGGATACACGAAAATACAACACAATGGATATTGTGTTGTCTATTAAATTATACCATTTAAATCCATATTAACAACAATGGATAACTCTTTCTTCATAGCAATCGCATAAAAATTAACTTTAGCTTAAATTTCTCATTAGCAATTTTAAAAATAGAATACTTATTACTCAAAATTTAGCAATATTAAAGGCCTAAGAGAAATATCCGTTGATATCTTCTTAAGCCTCTAGATTATATTTTTATCATTGTTTATTCTGCTGTTTAATTTTTTCATTTTTCTTCACCAACACCAGTTGATAAAGAACCTATTTATAACATGTCTACTTTTTCTAAGTACGCACTACAATGCAAATTTCAAGCTCTCCAATAGGCACTTTATTCTTGAAATCTCACCCATTTATCACAAACTTAAAATCCTCTAAAACCCTTGTAAATACAGCTATTTTATAGATTTTTTCCTTTGTATTCCTACAACGACCTCCACATGAGTTGGGGCGAGGATAATGATACTAAAACACAGAAATGTGGGGTTTTGAGTAAAGGTAACCCTCCTTAGTTAAAAGGGGGGTTAATCCTATACTTCTTCTATGCAATTTCAATAACTTTATAATAAAATTTTGCATCAATATAAATCTCTTCTTAAATCAATTATCATATTTATCTACTTATTTAAAAATATTGTAAATTCTTCTCCAACTTGTTTATAATCATTACTCTCTCTTCCACTCTTTTTTGGTTGTTTTGCAGCATAAGGTGCTAAAGTAATAGATGTAATTTCATCAGATAAATTACCATGGATATTTTGATATTTAAATATTAAATTCGTTCCATCCATACGAGATAACCCAAAAACAACTTCATTTCCTAAATTATCCTGACCCTTAAAATCTATTACATAAAAATCTTCAGATCTATTTTCAACTTCACCAAATATTTTTTGATTTACAGGATTGTATCTAAATTCTTCTAGGGTATAGTTTGTATTATCTATATTAAATGAATAATTTATCGGTAACGAATAAGTGTGTTCTGTTAATTCATTGCCATTTGCAGTAAATTCAAACTCCCATTTACCTTTTATCTCTTTTCTTTCTATCTCTTCTCCTTCTTTTAGTTCTTCTATTCTATCACCTATATAGTGATAACTTATATCCTTTAGCACAATTTTTATATCTACATTTTCATCTGTATCAATTTCTTTTATATCAACAGCATATGTTGCAAAGAATAGAGTATTAGAATCGTCAATTGCTCCAGCACTTCCACTTGCCCCATAATTTCTTAGCCTCTTTCCATTAATAAATATATCATAATCAAAGTGAAATCCATCCATTGGTTGATTAGTATTTGCAATAGTACAGAAAATCAGCTCATCTTTATCTATAATCACATCTGTTAATTTAATTTCTACTCCTTTATTCTCTACTACTTGATCCACTATATTTGCATAAGGTTTAATATTTCTTTCAATACCTAAAGCTTTACCTATAGAATAAGATATTTCTAAAATTTTTGATTGAGTAGCAGCATAAACATTTCCACCTAAATTCGTTTGATTTACAGTAATTGCTGTAGCTAATGCTAGCGCAGCAGCAATAGCAGTTACTTTTTTAAAATTAAATTTTTTCTTATTTCTTTTTCTAAAATTAGCTTTCAATTTTTGTTTTTCTATATCACTCAACTTCTCTTTCTCATAATCTTCAATATTAGAATCCACTTGATTTAATAATTCATAAATACTTTTAGAGTCCTTCATTTTTATAATCTCCTCCCAGCTTAATTTCTTTATGAATTTTTTTTCTTATCCTTGAAAGCCTGTTATAAAGAATAGATTTACTAAGCCCTGTATCCTTAGATATTTCATCCATTTCCTTATCTTTTAAATAACGTTTTTCTAAAATTTTTCTATCCTCATCTGATAGATTTTGAAGCATTTTTTGAGTTTCTTCACTTATTTCATTTTGTAGAATTTCTTTTATAAAATTATCCTCTACAGTAATATTGACATCCTCTATGTTCGTAGTTTCTAAATCCTTTAGATATTTCCTTGTATAATCAATAGATTTATATTTTGCAATTCCTCCTATCCAGTTTTTAAAGCTGGATTTTTCAGGATTATAACTATGAATGTTTTCCCAAATTGCAAGTAAACAATCATTCATACATTCTTCATAATAATCCATAATATAAAATAGATGTTTTTTCAAAACTGTTTTTAGAATCCAAGCATAGTTATCTATAACATATTCCAGGGCTTTCTCATCTCCCTTCTTCATTTGCTCAATAAAATTTTCTTCTGTTATTTCCAATGACGCCACCTCGCTTAAATTAACATCCCTACATGTAGATTTTTATGCCTTCGCTTAATACTTCGTAATAACAAAATGAAATCTATCAATAATCTAAAATATCTTGGAAGTTAATTAAATATATCTCAATAAAGTTTTATAACTATTGAATTAACTACTTCTATTAAAAATTCATATATGTAGATTTTTTCTCTATATAATATCCTAAATACCACCACGGAGAGAGTGCGTTCCCAGGGCATGGAACTGCACTCTATTTTTGTCAGTATGAAATTAAAAAACTACGTCAAGAAAATGCAGAGCTGAAAAAGGAACTGGATATGCTAAAAAAATACCAGGCCTTCTTGAAGCGAAAGAACAAGTAAGATTTCAATATATTAAAGACAACCGAGATTTCTTGAACATCAAGAAGGCCTGCAAAACACTGGGAGTTTCAAGAGCTGGATATTATAAAAATATCTAAATCATAAACCATCCAAACGTGATCTAGAAAATGAATCATTGAAGGAAGTAATCAAAGAAGTTTTTGATGAAAATAAAAGTAGGTACGGATCTATTCGTATAGGAAAAGTATTAGAACAACTTGGAATTCATATAAACCGTAATCAAATATCTAGATTAATGTGTGAAATGAATCTATGTCCTAAAGGAACCAGATACAATTATAAAAAATACAGTCAAAAAAATAGAGGTGAGGAAATATCTAATCTTCTTAATCAAATGTTTGTTACTAATACCAAGTCATGTATTTTTATGTTATCTATTTCTGCTTTTATTTTGCTTCTTCAATCTTTTTGATCGTATCTTCACGGACAGCTTGTCTTAAAGATTTCAGATAATCGGAAAACGCAACCTTATCATCTGAATAAGTCAAATTGAGGTCAAATTCTTTCGGAATCCAAGTAGACAAGTCGGACAAATTGTGCTGAATCAATGCTTCAAGACCATCAATAGCTTTATAGATTTGAGCTTCAACTGTTTTTCGCTCTGCCATTTCTTCATAAAGTTCTCGCATTTCTACTGCATACTTTTCCGGCAAGGAAGAAACCCAGTTATACAGCAGATTTTCTTCGGTCTGCTCATGGGTTTGGTTCTTTTCAAAAGTAGGAATATCCCCAGTAAAACATTCTCCCAAGTCGTGAATAATGCACATTCTGATAACCTTATCCATATCAGCTTCGGGGAACTCACCCCTCATAAAGAAGGCCATCAATGTCATCATCCAACTATGTTCTGCAACACTCTCATGTCTGCCTTTGGATGTAAAGCAATGGCGGGTTGTATCTTTCAGCCTTTCAGCAACAAATAATGAGTCCAATAATTTTCTTGCGTCCATATCAAATCCCCCTAAAAATTCAAATTTGCCGAACTGCTAAATCTTCCTACAAACTTGCATTTACTTTCAATTCAGCATCACGGCTAATAAACATTTGAGTATATTTCAGTCGTGTTGGTTAGCCTATTACACATCCATTTTATCACTCAACCTTAAATAATCAATGCTATCCACACAACCCTACAAAATCATAAAAACATCTATTCTGTACACGCTATATCTTCTATATCTAATTCGTATACATCCGTTCTGGAAGCTCAGTCCAAAATGAAATAAGAACATTATAATATTCAATAAAATCTTCGTCTTTTATTTGTAACGTGGCTTCCAACAAAGTTGAGTGGTATAATGACAACAAATCATATTTTCCAATACCAGTATCATGCTCAAAATAGTCTGATCTCATTTGCCTAAGTTTTTGTTCAGAATCACCTTCAGAATGTTTAATTACATTTACAAGAGCTCGTAATTCTTTAATCTTTGACCAGCATTGCAAATTTTCGAATGGTTGTTGATGCCACTCAAATACTTCCTTTGAAAACGAAAAACCTTTTTTTATATCAGATTTATCGTACTTGATTCCTTCACTAAGAGTTTCATGATATACGAAATAGAATAGCTGTTGTTCCCAGACTTGGCGCATACAACTAATCCACATGCTAATATTACAATACTGGATTAAAGAAAATATTTCATATTTCTCAAAAGCTGCTTCTTGAACAGCATCAACATAATCAGAAGGATCAATTATACCATCTTCGCCACAAGACTGACTCATCAAATCGTCCCACAGTTGATCCTGATAAGTTTTTGCTTCTTTTTCTGCATTGGCAAAAACAGGCTGAATTCTCTCGCAAAAGAGTTCTTTGATTTCTGTTAAATTCTTTATATATTTATCTCATAAATCTTTGTACAAATACAATTGAGACTTCATGTATATGCTCCTTATTTCTTAAAATAATAAAACAATTATTTTAATTGTATATCTTTTTCCTAATATTTACAACATTAAAACGTCATATTAGACACAATTTGACAGAATATTTAGAATTAAAATAGCAAAACCGCCAACAATAAAGTCCTCAACACTTTAAGGACTTTATTCAGACCAGAGCTCCCGTTCCTTTTTAATCGCTTTTCCTAAAGGCTTGAAATCGAGTTTTCTTTCGTCTTGGTACATTCTTATATCACCCTACCTTATTTTACATTTCGGGTGGCGATATAAGAACGAAATTAGATTTTATGTTATATAGTATTTGTTTTCGTGTTTCTTGGGTATAAATTTGTGATTATTCGCTATTCCGTATATACTGGATTTATATCGTTTTAGCGAAAGTATGATAATTGATATGAATTACATTTCTGTGAAAGCTGCCTCCGAAAAATGGAGCATATCGGAACGACGGATACAAAAATTATGTAAAAAAAGCCTCATTGATGGTATTGAAAAATTTGGTCGGGCATGTCTGATACCTAAAGGTGCAGAAAAACCAAAAGATGTAGAACTTAAAAGAGGAAGATGAAATAACAGCAAGTAAAATCAAGCAGTAATCTCTCTATTCCTTTATAATAAATGTAGGGTGATTGAAACGAGGTGAATGGACAAATGTACGAGTGGCAGAAACAAATTCAAATAATCGTTGATGAAATTGACAAATGTATTAAAAATTATAATGATGAAGCCTTGACACTACGCTTTCTTTCTCGCAGGCTGGGTTATTCCGAATTTTATACAACGAGAAAATTCAAAGAAATATCGGGTATGCAATTTAGGGTTTATCTGCGGCATAGAAAATTAGCCTTTGCACTAAAAGAGGTTCGGGATAGTGAAAAAAGCATTTTGGATATTGCTTTTGATTATGGTTTTTCATCACATGAAGCTTTTACCAGAGCTTTCAAAGGAACATATGGTGTAACTCCAAGTGAATACCGAAAAAAGCCTAAGCCTGTCGTTCTTCGTACAAAAATAAACCCTTTCGACCGCTACTTTTTAGAATTGGGAGAGATTGGTATGATGAAATCTACAGATGATGTTAAAATTTATTTTGTAACCATTCCCGCACACAAATTTTTGCACATTAAAAACTATGAGAGTAATGGGTATTGGGATTTTTGGCAAAAGCAAAGTCTTATTCCGGGACAGGACTGCGAAACAATTTGCGGCTTACTCGATAGTATCAAGGGTAAATTGGATGATGATGGTGGGAGCGAATCTAACGGCGGCAGCGGTCAGATTATGGCGTACATTAATGACCCGGACGGCAGACTCTGCGATTGGGGTATTCCACGTACAGAGTGCTATGGTGTACGACTTCCTTTTGATTATAAAGGCGAAGTACCACCACAAATGCTTATGATTAATGTTCCTGAAGCCGAGTATATTGTTTTTGAACATGGGCCATTCGATTATGAGCAGGAAAATCGTAGTGTGGAGGAAAAGATTGAAAAGACAATGGCAACTTTTGATTTTGCAGGCACTGGTTACTGCTTTGATACTTCCCCCGGTAGAATAATTTACTTTTATTTTAATCCGGAACGGTTTTTTAAGTATATCAGACCAGTCCGAAAGTAAATAAAATTGACTTCCTATCCACTATACAGACGCTAATGAAGAAATCAAATAGAACATTAAGTAAGTACACACTTGTCACCATAACAACGGTAATAAAAAAACCGTTGTTATGGCGACAGGGTAGCTATGCGCCTGTACAAAATACAGTAGCCTAACGGCGGTTTTGAATAACAATTAAAGCCGCCGTTTTCTTTTTTTGAAAAATGAAACACAGATGGTGTATTAAACTCACCCTTTTTTTAGGATATGGCGGTATCAAAGAAGGTATCGCTATGTCCTTTTTCATTTTTGTGTTATCGCAAGTGGTAAGCGATTAAAAAAAGTAATGAACTTGCTCAAAACCATTATGGTCTGTTAGGTGAAATACACCAGTACCAAACAGGAAATAAACCACTTTATAATCCAAAAGTCGGTTTGCCCCATCTAATTTCCGCTTCCATATCAGGATGACTGGCAAGAATAATTCCCATAAGCTTGACTGCTATTTTTTGAAAGCATTCCGGTTTTTGCGCTAGAGATGTATTGATTTCTTTGCCACTATTTGAATTCATTGTTTTATCCCTTCTGTTCCCAAACAGGTAACTATCCTTTTTGATGCACGCTACACTGCTGTACTAAAGCAATCTTTTATCAGATCTGTATATTCAATTTCATCTGCCTTTAGTTTCTCTTTGAAACAAAAACAATCATTAGGGTTACCTCTGCTTTTAACCTTTTCTACACAACCATTACAAATCTTAATACCTCCTTCACAATTAAAATGATTATTAATGACTATTCCACTTCTTCTTTGAGGAAAATTAGGCGTCAGTATATAAGCTGTTCTATTCCTCCAAGTCATGTACCATACATAAAATATCTTGACATTGTTCTCAGTCCTTTCTTTTATTTTGAAATAAAAAAGAGGCGAAACCTATCGATCATAAGTTGACCGAAGACTTCGACTCTTTAAGTTTCTTTATTTAGTTTTAGATTTATATAAAATAAATGCACCAAGACTTTTTATCTCAGTGCATTTATATTTTTAACATAATTTAATTTTTTATGAAGGTATATTTCTCTAAAGAAACAATTATATTTAATGACTAATGATAATTAATATATAGATAACCAAAATATTAATGGTGTAAATTAATTCAACTCTATACTTCAATCATTATGTATTGTTTTCTACAGCTGCTACTGCTTCAATTTCTACCAATTGATTTGTATATCCCAATACTGTAACTCCAGATAAGATGCTTGGAACATCATGATTACCAAACTCTTTTCTTATTGTTTCCCATGCAGTTACTAAATCTGACTGTTCGTGAGAGGCTACAAGAACTCTGGTATATACTACGTCTTCCAAAGTAGCCCCACAGTCCTTCAGTGCTTCCCTCAAATTCTCTACACAAAGCTTTGCCTGAATCTCATAATCACTCTGGTTGAGTACTTCTCCGTTTTTATTAATGGGACATGCCCCCGCCAAAAATAATAAGTCCATTCCTGAAGGTATACGCCCAGCATAAGCATAATCTACTGGAGCTAAATTTGTAGAATGAATTAATGATATTTTTTTATTCACTTTAATTCTCTCCTTTTGTTATAATATCTATGAGAAGAATTACAAATTCATTTTTAAAATGAATTTTATCTTCAATATCATTTTAAGGCTTCTACATTTTTTAAGAAAGATAATAATCATTTCTATATCATCTTTTACACAAAAGCTACCACACATTATAATAGTGGTAGCTTTAACCTACTTATCTTTTTTATATACAATTTTCTTAATACTACTATCCGAAAGAAAAAATTCTTCAGCTAGGTTGCTAATTGATTGCCCACCTATATATTGGTTTAGAATTTTTTCATTTCTGGCTTTTAGATAATCTCGACTTTTAGATTTTTCACCCCATCTTTTTCTCTTTTCAGGAAGGGAAGGGATGTATACATATTCACCTTGGATATACTTTTGAATCTCTTTAACTAAATCATCTGGTAATATTCTATCAATTCTTACATATCTCATAAGCTCACTTCCTTAAATTTATTATTTAATTAAGGAAACAAAGCCTGTATATGTATGAATTTATTTATCAAAAGCGACTAAATATCTATCCCTGTGCAAATTGTCGCCCAAACTCATACCTACAGACTTTGCACAGAGCATTTCAATCATTTTTCTGTCCATGAGATTAACATTCATGATATCACACTCCTTATTTGTATTAAATCAGTTATATTCTTTATTAAGTGAATACGCAATTCATTA
The DNA here is from genome assembly GCF_050433385.1 of Brassicibacter mesophilus. Lineage (NCBI taxonomy): Bacteria > Bacillati > Bacillota > Tissierellia > Tissierellales > Thermohalobacteraceae > Brassicibacter > Brassicibacter mesophilus. The sequence goes on along the minus strand of NZ_JBNPXI010000005.1, from coordinate 41,175 downwards.
CTTATATTCAATAATAGTATATAATTCATCGATCAATTTACTAACTCAAATTTTTCATTTAATTCCTGTCATCACTCAATTTATCCTATGTCATCTATAAATCACCCTAAAAACAGGAGTCAAAATTCGGTGTTTTTTTGCTCATTTTTTGCTTCAAAATCGTCCTCAAACCACTATATGTTGTGGTCAACCCCTATTATTTCTCCTCCGAACCACATTTCGTCATCAGAATTATACTCTCAACATGCCTTGTTGCTGTAATTCTGATGACCATTGAACCTGATCCCCCCTTGATGGCAGGTATATTTTCAGCGATTCCAATACTCAAGCTTTACTTTTTATAAAATAGCTCTTTTTCTGCTTACAGCTACAGCATTCTATCCCCCCTATCATAGACGTGGGGTTATTGTTGATATAAAAAACGCCGTAGGGATTTCCTGCAGCGCAATATTAATTGAATTTATTGATATAATAACTCTTTAGATAGCTTCAATATCTATCTCAACAGCATTTTTTATTTCAGTTACTATTGGTGTATACAAGTCTACATCTATTTTAGGGGTAGAAAGTGAAACTATCATAGAATACCTAACTTTACTATCATATTTACCCAAATAAGCACGTTCACGCCACCAACCAACAATGGGGTAAACAGCAATAAAATTACAATCGCATAAATCAACCGCACTTAGTTCACAAAAGTCAGAATGAATCGAGCCCACATCCCTGTTATCTGAACCTAAGTACCATCGTTCACTACCACTACTACCTTCGCCTTTATCTTTCTTATCTTCCCCACGCATCTTAACATTAACACGCTTTTTAAAATCCTCAGGAGTTTCGTTAGCGTTAATAACATCAAATCTAAGTCCACAGGATGGATACCTATATTTATCTTTCCAACCAACTTCCCCAGGTCCAGGCTCAATAAAATATGATAAAGTAACTTTTAGCGTAACTGGCACCTCACCGAGAGAGCGAAGTTGTTCTTTAGGCCAAGGTAATTTATGAAAGTGCATTTCATTCATACTATTTTTTCCGAATGGTTGCAATTCACCTTGAACTATAAGATTTACGCTATTGTTCATACACTGAATAGCTTTTTGTAAATCTGGAACACCATATCCACATGTTCTAAGTAGACGCCTACGGCCTTTTGTTTTTGTGTCTTCAATACAAAATTGTTTTTTCATTTTATCTGTCCAACTAGCTGAATGAATAATAAGTGCACGTATTGTTTCGGGCCAAGCATTAGGGTATTCTGCTAAAAGTTGTGCTCCCATCCATGCAGCCTGTGCAGTAGCTGAACTGGTTCCCCATGTAATAGAAAACTGTTTCAATAAAGGACGGTAGTTTGTCGTTAATAATGACAAATCTGTACATTCTGTAAAATCAAATCCATTAGTGGCCATATTGCCACCATCAAGGAGTATTTCTGGTTTTATTGGCCATTTACTACTCCAAGTTTCAGAGGTTGAGCTATATGGAGAAAGTTCACCAGCATCAGCCACAGCAGAATAGTCTTTATAACTTGAATCAGAGATAACAATACTTTGAGAATAAGCACCAACAGTTATGGCATTCCATGCTTGTCCTGGGCTTTCGATGCTATGTAATGTACTTGAATCGGGATAACCAACTTTTGTAAGTTCATCAGGATAAACATTACCTGAACTAATAAAGAATAACCTTTTTTCACTTTCCTCATCTGCAGCAGAAGTTATGCTGTCAATAGATGCAGACCAAGAAGTCGGGCTACCATCTCGTGTATTATATTCTGGAGAGGTCACTGCCATACAAAGGATTCGTTTAGTATTAGGATTGGATATTTCCGCCAAGGAAACAGCTTGTTCTGTTATTGCCCCATATAACTCATATGGATTTGCACCTTTAGGAGGCAAAATCTTCACGGACTCTACCTTTTGTGGGATAAAAATATTTCCGGTATCTTCTAAGGCTTGTCTTAAATCTCTATATAATGCAATACCAGCCATTTCTGTTCCATGACCTTGGTGATCCCCAGTTCCCCATACCGATTTTACCGCTTGTACACCATCCTCTTGAATGGCCTTATTCAGTAGAGGATGGGATGAAGTGAGCCCAGTGTCCAATAAACAAATTGCTACATTATCATTCTGAAAATGGGTTCTTTCTAAGAGTTCATCGATCCATTCTTGTTGTTCATTATTAGATAGTTCTTCAAAGAAAGTTGTAGCCTCCTGTGCCCGTCTTATTTCCGCAATATATGGACATGTACTTATAAATACTTTTAATTGTTCTTCATTTGCTAACACAAGCTTAACAATACGCTCAGGAAAAATAATTCGGTTATCGTCTACTCTAATTTGATTTTGTTTGCAAATCTCCAAAAAGTTTATTTCTGATTCTTCCCAAGCTTTAGATTCTTTATCGCTATAATCATAACGTAACCATACCTCACACCAAACAGGGGTGGAAGTTGGCATGGTCTTTTTTTCACCAATCCAAAAAGAATCTAGCATAGCTAACTTAACATCTTCAATACTTCCAATTAAATCATTATTTTTGGGGTTACCAGTATGTGTTTGTTCAGTAGCATAAGCTTCTACTTTGTTAATAAAATAAGATTCTTTTCCAGCAGGGATATATACAGTCGCTTTAATTGTGTCAGATTCGCTGTCCTCCTGAACGTTTAAAAGGCGTATACCTTGCTTTCGATTTTCTAAGCTCTTAATTGCCAAATCATGTTGTGAGGCACTTGAAAATTCAAGGTATACGCCTTCTTTATAGCGAATTGCAGCAGCCTGCTTTTGTGTAATTGCAGCTTTATAAGAATTCTGTAGTTTTGTTTGAATTAACTCTGCATGAGATTTGACATTTCTTTTTGGGTAGGACGACCCTCCCATTTGAGGTTTTGACACATAAGGCATAGCTTCTGCCGTATTAGCAAGAAAAATATTCTTTTTATCTACAGCCATTCACTATGCCTCCTTTTTTCCATATATAGTATGTCGTTGCTTGACTAAATCTATCACCTGATGTTGAGATATAGGAGTTCCACTTAGTATAGAATCCTTTATAGCATCTTCACATACACGAGATATTTCTGCCTGGCTAAGACCGTCAGCAACTTTAATAAGTTGATTTGTAATTCCGAACCCTTTATCATATGATTTTAACCTATAAACAAATAATCTTTCAATTTCCTTATCTGTAGGCAATGAGTAATGGAGAACATCATCAAAACGTCTGAATAATGCCTGGTCCAGCATTTTAGAGTTGTTTGTTGCGGCAATTATTATACTATCAGATGAATCCTGTTCAATAAATTGAAGAAAAGAGTTCAATATTCTACGCATTTCACCAACTTCATTATCTAAACTTCTGTCTGCACCGATAGCATCAAATTCATCAAATAAATAAACTCCGGTCATAGTTTCTATACTATCAAATACTTGACGTAGTTTGACACTTGTTTCACCCATGAATTTGGTGACAAGTTTATCCATCTGTACAGTATAAAGGGGAAGTGTTAATTCGGATGCAATTACAGAAGCAGTTAATGTCTTTCCAGTTCCAGGACTGCCCTCAATTAAAATTTTGCGTCTATTTGTCAACCCATAAGAATATAACTTATTCCTATTTTTATACTCGTTTAAAATTCTCTTAATCCTATCAGAAATGTCATCGCTAACGATTAGCTCTGACAGACTATGCGAAGGAACGCTCAGTTCTAACATAGGATTTTGGGAATTTAACTGCACGATACTTCCACGTTTTGTTCCAACCTTGTCAATAAGCGTTTTTAGGTCACGAGCCATTTTGTCATGTCCTAATTTTGCTTCATGGGCAGCAATTTGCAACACAACGGTTTTGAATTTTTCATCATTATGGTCAATATATGCTTTAACTAAACTTTTTATTTGTTCCGCGGTTGCCATAGAAATCACCTCCCATATAATTATACTTATACATAGTATATGATACTCTCTTAATAAAAAACCGTCAACAAATTTTTATGGAAAACAGCTCTCTCAACTGCGTATGCATTGAAAACATTATCTGTAGGTGTAACGTTCTTGCAATATAACATCATGTAAAACTATTGTATGGGAGGAAAGTGCAGATTCATAAATAGTACTTCCCAGTGATATATAATAAAAAATGCTATACATTTTCTCCACTCTAAAATAATCTTTCGCTCCAATTAAAGATTATAATTCTACATCCAATTTTCTTATCTTCTTTAATTTATAAAAAGCATACTCCTACAAACTCTTCCCTACAGTAGTTTTCGAGAATTCATCTCTAGTAAAAAGAATACAAATTAAGGCTTCTACCTTATCCCATCCAAAAAAGCCTGGGTGACAACAAGTATTCCTTAAATCCCTGAAATCAGATAGATTCCTGTAATATATGTCCCACCATCTTTTATCGCATAGCTCATTATGATACATTGCCTGCCTCTGAGCCAACTGTTCCCGATTACTTTCTTTCTTTAAAACCTGTGTAAAGACTCCCACCATCGCCTTTTCAGGACGTATCTGGGATAAATTGTTTCCATTAACTTTTATGGTTGGAAAAAGTCGCTGAAAACTGGGCAGAAGACAATCTTTTAGTTGTAGCTCCATTGCTTTACACAACATGATTCCACTGCAGGAGTAATCCATATCATCTAATTCATATCGTTCTTTAAGCAATGCAAAAAGAGAATAGAGTTTTAATCCCCAGATAAGCTTCTGCTTTATCTTTGGCTCAATATGCTGCAGATAAATCGACGAAAGTCCCAATTTGCCTAATTCTTCCTCTGACAAATGATTCTGGTCCTTCCATATATCAGAAATTGCCTTCAAAAAGGTATTGACCATGACATCGCTAATCTCGTCTTCCACCTGGAAGGCCTCACTTGAGGGTACCTGCTTCAGCAATGATTCTACTTGATTTTGGTTCGCCTCCAACTCTGGATGTTTAGCAATTTCATGTAATACACGGATAGCATAGCTGTCCATAATGCATTTTACTTGCTGCATTACATAAGAATGTTGCCAAACCATATAATCTCCTATGATATACAAGCGATACTTGGCTCTGGTGGCTGCAACATTTACAATGTTTGTATTTACCCACCGAACAGCAGAAAGTGCATTTTTATCACAACCAAGCAAAAAGATTACCTCATCGGCCTCCTTACCCTGAAAAGTATGAACCGTACCAATATGGGTTCCTGCCCAATCCTGAATACGCTTATTATTACGGTATTCGGGTAATTTACTTAATTCTTTCTTGAGACCATCTTTTACCGTGGTGAAAGGAGTAATCACATACAAACTCGGTATTTCCTCAGTTTTTAAAAATGCTTTCAAAATTAGTTCTATAGCCTTTTGCCCTTGTGTCTTCACATAATGATCTTTACCGCTGCTACTATTCTCAGTACCACATACGTTAATCCAACGGGAACTTTCCAAACAAAAGCGTGCTTCCTCTTCTGGTTTTGGCTTCTGGGTTTGCTGCTTCATAGTGTTATCATAGGAAATGGCATTCGATATTTCATACATAGGGCTAATACATCTTCGGTGTACTACCAGCGGGCATCCGACCCATGTTTTATCATCACCCGATGAATCTGTGTAGTATGTACCAATAGGATTAATACGGTCTGCAAATTCCTGAACAGAATGTGTCTTTGACTGATACAAACTGTTTTCATTATTACGGATAATCTTTTTCATTGTATCCATCTCTGCAGTAACGACAGGCTCTACCTGTTTCGGATCACCCACAACAATAGCACGCTGGAAGCGGTACAAGGCCCCCAATGCCATTTGTGGCTGTGCCTGACCTGCTTCATCAATAATTAACAGACCAAACTCTCCTTGTTTCTTAATATCAGAAAGCATACTTCCCACAGATGCAAAAGTAGTGGAAAGGACTGGCGTTAATAAAAAAATAGTATTTAATAATGGGCCAAAACAGTTTCCCCGGTCTCTCGTAGAAAAGGTTGCCAACTTTCCTTCATTATCTTCAATCAAGCGCCACATCAAGGCAAGATTTCTAATATTATAGAAACAGGACTTGGATGCCAAAAGAAAATTCTTATGCACTTGCAGGGCAAGATAAAACAGTTTTTCTCTCTCTCGATTATATTCAACAGTAAGCCATGGGTTCAACACTTGTGCTTTGGTATTCTCCTCTTCCGATTTACTGTCATACATTTCCCAAAACGATTCATCCAAAACGGTCATCTGATGCAAAATATTCTCCGTATTTTTTGCAGATTGTAACAGACTCTGGTACTCCATCTGCGCCCGCTCAATCGCATCCTTCACATCATTTATCGACTGATCTCTTTGCTTTTTTTCATCTTCAGCTGCCTTTGTTCTCTTGATAACCTCTTTATGCTCCCTATCAAACTGTTGTACCTGTAAGGACAGTTCCTTACAAAGTTTTTTCTGTTCTTGCATTCGCCCAAGAACTTGATGTAAGCAATCACTATGTTCCTTGTACAGACTTTCTATGGAAGATAGTTTTGCATACTCTTCATCAATCGTTTTAGTAAGCATACCGACTTTTCCGATTAGTGCAAAAAACCAATCTTTTATGCTGCGCCTACCTTCAAGTGCCATGATTTCTCTGCGAATATCTTGAATTTCACGCTCTAAGTCACGTATAAGAATTGATTGATGTTCTTTTTGTGTCTGCAAGGAGTCTACTGTTTGAATCGCTCCCTGCTCCAAATCTACAACTTCTTGCTGTTGGCCCTCCAATGCTATAGCCCGTTCTTGAAGTTGTTTGATGCACTGCTGATTTTCGTTAATTGCTTCCATCAAATGAGCACATTGCTGTGTAAGCTCAATTTTTTTCTCCTGAAAACGTCTCCTTGCATGGCTAACAGTCCTAATACGATGCTGTATTTCTTCCACTATGTCAAGTTGCTCCTTGAACTGCCCTGCAGTTTCTTTGTACTTTTTTTTACGCTCTGCGATTTTATCGTTTGTGCCAAAGTCCTTGATATATGGAAGCAACACCTTTTGAGCATAGTGAGTTATATTGCTTGTCTTACCAAAAGGTGCCGATATAATTCCCCATCGACTATGCTCTGTTTTTATCTTTGAATCCAACATATCATTAGCATATTTCGAGAAATAAATATCTGAATATGATTCAAAGCAGAATTGATTTTGCTCGTCATTCCAGATTTTATGCTCTTCTGTGTGAATGACTTCCTCTTTATCAAACAGCCTCCGCACATCGTCCAACCCGCTTACAACAGCTGGGTTATCCTTCTCATCCGACAGTAGGCCCTTGCACAGAGCCGTTCCGTCCGGCAGCTCTTTTGTAATATTTTCAACCGCTGCATTATTGCAAGAAGCAACTAACATTCCATACTTTTTGATGGCATCATCTTTCAATTCATAATATACACTATGATAATTACTGTATCCATTTTTGGATTTGTCACCATCTTGAAAACGTTTTTCTGCAAATGCCTTATCCGGGTCATCATATGCTACCAGAAGTCGAGCTCTCTCTACAAGATTTCCTGCGATAATCTCCTTTAAAAGTGTAGTCTTCCCTGTACCAGGAGGTCCATTGACTGAAAAAATGGTTCTACCTATTTCCTCTGGATGCATACCAAAATTAATAGCTAACTGCTGCATAAATGCCGGCATATATTTAGAAGGCCATTTACCAATTGGTGCCATAGAGATATCAAAATACTGATTAAAAAAGTCTTGTCTGCCAGCCATGTCACTTCCATCCCAGCCTTTACGAATATCTATCCGTTTAGAGAAGTCTATCCATTTAGTTTCAGGATATTCTTCTGCGTAAGCTCCTACAATATAATCAATGAACGTCTCTTGTGCAGAATCTTTACCGCTGCTGGGACTGCGTAAGATATTACTATTGAGAATCATGTGCAAATCATTCGTAAAAAAGCTATTACTTAAATCACTAAAATAAAGGGAATCACTATCTTTGGCCTTGTCCTCTTCTGATTGGTATCTTTTATATATCACAACACCTTCCGTTATCACTAAATCATCACTTCCGAAGAGCGAGAAGATATATTTGCTTACAACAGAGTGACACAGTTGTTGTAGTAATTCAGAAGAAAGTTCTTTTCCTCTACGTTTTCCATCCGCATCACTATACATCAGTTGTTCTTCCATTAAGGACATATCTGTACTGTAATCATTTAATGAAAGCAACTCTGCCAAGTTTTCATTGTTGATTTCACCTTTATGATGTTGTAAGCGCAAAATTCCCCAAATCAGTGGAGAAATACTGAGACTCTTTTCAATATAAATACCCTGAGAATCACATTTAAGTCCAATTAAACAAATTTTGCTATGGTCCTCCTCAACCGTATCATCTTTTAACCCAAATTTTTGCTTAAGATATTTGTCACATTTTCCTCGACTCACCTTACCCATGCAGATACAAATTTCATCCGATATTTCTCCATGATTTGAATAGATCTGAGCGTCCTCTTCAAAAGCCATAGTTGGACTTTTCTCCCCTGGAAAAAATGAATGATATAAAGTGATCTTCTTATACCAATTTATTTCGCCTTCTGCTACCCTTTTGTTACTTTCCCGATTTTCTCTACTTTCCGCAGGAAAATTAACTTGATCAAGAAACTCAATCAAATACCAATATTTCAAAATTTTAGCTGCAAAATCATATTTATTAATACCCATAGTAGTCCCCTTTTGTAAATATATATTATTTACAATTAATGTTATTATACATTTACGTTATATATTATGTGGCTGCTTTTTTGTGTGAAAAAAGTATAATCGTATCCACATGCCTTTAGTAGATAATAATGGTATCATAAAGATTTATTGATTCCTTATGGTGTATACAATTTACAACTAAAACCAGTAATTTCTTGCAATACTATAAAAGAACTTTTTTAAAATTAATAATTTTAGAAATATCTTCCAATTAACAGATTTCTTGTTTTAGCTAAATAAGCATATATTTCATGTACAAAAAATAAATCGTATCTATCTCTTAAGCCATGCGTAAATGGAGCATCACTCTCTATCAGTATTTTATCTACTGGAATAGTATCAATTATCCTCTTGCCAGAAATGCTACGAACCATTTGTTGGTTTATAGAAAAATAATAGCCTCTTTCAAGTGCAAAACCTTAGGGACACTTCTCAACTTTTTTATCATTATTTCAGTTTCGATAAAAGACATGTTTACTTTTTCAATTTTCAAAATGCTAGATTCCTGCAAACTATCATTTTTCTTTAAATCAAATAATAAGAATGTTAATGCTCCAATTTTTTCGACTGTATCTCATAGCAATTTATGATATAAACAATTCAAATGCTCCCCCATATTAATAGCTTCTTAACTTTTCCAGAATTATTTATATAATAGTGAGATGCCGCTAATATACGTTGAATTTTATCAGGAATTGGTTTGTTAGGGCATATCGATGGTTGTACAATTATTATTTTACCAACCAATTGCTTATTTTGTTTCATCGTAATTTTGAAAGTATCATAATCACCATGAATAAATTGACAATGTCCGCTTCGTCTTCTATCTGCAATTTTTTTAATAAATCCAGGTTTAGTTTTAAGCCAAATCGTTGATTTCACAGCTTGTCCTGCAACTTCATATACATCATTGACACTATTATTGTATGTTGTCGCTGACATTTTCTTCACATGGTAAAGCACCACTTCAAATGTAAATTCGGTTTCCTGTATTGTAATAAAATCTGCCATTTCACTACTCGAATGATCATATATAATGAACTTGTTATTCGCATCATTTTTCAGTATTTCTTCTACTGTTGTTTGTATTGAAATCTCTGTTGGATGATGGATAGAATCATTGACCTCTACACTTCTATCAGTTCCATATTTATCCCAATCAATTCCAATAATATTATCTGACGTATAGACAATTGCTTCCGGATTACCTTGAAACTGTTCAATCCCTTGTATTAGAATATCATCGGTTGTTTTAAATATTAGTGGATATTCATTGAGATAATCAGCAAGTGGCATTACACTTCTTCCATCTATAAGCCTAAACTGAGTATTCATTGACGAGTAGTTTCCATTGACGTCACAATCAATATACTCGACTTCGCCCTCATGCCTAAATTCAATTGTTATGGTATTCGGCACTATTTTAATTATCCTCGGAGGAATGTCTGTTAAAATACTTTTGAAAATACCTTCAATTTCCTCTTTGAGTACCGGTGCAGAGCTATATGTATCTGCTGAATAATCACATATAAAAATGTTCTCTGGATATTTTTGTAATGGTGTCGGCATAGGTAAAAAATCAAAATTTGTATTCGTCTTAACCTTCATATCTGCATTGACAATCTTTTTACCATTAAAGTCGCACCATTTTACAAATTGTGGAATTGACATGTATGAGCTGCTCCACATTTTGGATCCACTGCTATATCCAATAGTGATTTCACTTTCGTCAGTCGATGCCTTGCAAAACACATGCCCTGGCGAGTATAACTGTCCCGTTATTGGATCTATAGCAGAACTAACATCAGAACCAGCTGATATTCTATAAGATTCACCCGATTCTACATATCGATTTTGCATTCCTGAATTAAATATCTCAAACCCATTAAGTTCTCCTAACACGCGATTCATCTGATATTTTGGAATTTTACTATAACTTCCAGAAAAGCTTTTCGCAATTGAATCGTATACTATTTTTGTTTTATTTTGAGAATATATAAACAATAATCCACATTCTTTTTGATAATGAACTATATATAAAATATTATTAATGTCAAGAATACTATCATTTGTTATCCATTTTGGTGTAGAATTTTCTTTTCCAATCCCAATAACAGTATTATCATTTTCATTAATTAATACTTCTTCTGTGACATTACACAGGTCAGGAAATTTTGCGGTTATATCAAATTCAGATACTTTTAATATTTTTGCATGGCAATTCGGTCTAATACTATGTAGAGAAATCTCTACCACACCATCATTTAATGAGTTATCAATTTTTCTAAATGTTTTAAAATATTCTTTTGTCTGCTCTTCCTCTTTTGTTCTGTTCTCACTCAAATCAATAATAATATCCTGCCAAATAGCTTCATTTGTATATAAAGCTTCATTTTCAATTAGTAACTCATTATCATTCATAGCAATAAACTTTGCTGTTCCAATATTATCGCTATTAGTTCTAGCAAACCTGCCAATAAACTGCAATGTACTCGCCAAAGACTTATGTGGTGAATGAATTGCTGCAATTTTTAAGTTAGGAAAGTCAAACCCTTCGCCTAGCATATCTACACAAATAATTCCATCGAGTGTTTTATCCTTTAATTCATCGATATATTTTTTTATTGTTTTGTTACTCATAGAGCTGTCAATGCGCTTTAATACTAATGAAGTTTCCGATAAGTATAGTTTTTCTAATTCCTTTGCACTGTCCTTTGTGTTCGTTCTAACCATCAGGTAATGATCATATCCTAATTGTCTATCAGCATAAAAAACTCTCTCTGCCTTTTTTGCAATTAAATAATCTTTATTCGGTGCCTCATTTATTGGAATATATTCAATTTCTCCGAAAATCCCGTCGCTATAAGCCATCGACAATGGATAAGAATAAATCATTTCACCTTTTATTTCTTTTTTATCTAATCTAAAAGGGGTAGCCGTAAAAAGTACTTGCTTCGCCCAATTAATATTTATGAGAATTTGTTCCCATGTTTTTGCTGGTACATGATGAGCTTCATCTATGAGTACAACATCAAATTTTTCACGAATTCCTTCAGTTATGGAAAGTGATAACGCACATTTTGGTGTCGCGACCACAACATCTGCATTACAAACTGATTCATAATGTTCTTCAGAATACATGTTTTTCAGTTCAAAAATATTGGGCTTTTTAACATTATTATTTAAAACTGTTGCTTTACATAATGTTCTTAGAGAAGCGAAATCCTCAAATATCTGTCCTCGCACCATAACGCTTGGAGTTACGACGAGTGCTTTTTTACCTTCCAGAACATAAGGAGACATCATAAGTACTGCAGTTTTCCCTGAACCAGTAGGCATCACAACAATAGCTGACTTGCTTCTAGGAAGTGTAAAATAAGATGAAATTGCATGAATAGCACCAATCTGAGCATTTCTTAATCCTGGTAAAGAGTCCGACACTTTTACATATTTTAAGTTTTTATACTGCTTTTTAAAATAACTATCCACACTTCTATCCTCCTAGAATTTTAAAATAATTATCATTAATCACTATTTGTAACTCATAATAATTTCCTCATGTAAAATCATGTCAACCTTCTCAAAATAGACACTTGATGCATATTCATTTAGGAAGAACCCCAAGCGAAGTTCAAGCCAATAAATCCGATGTTGACAGTGACACTTTCAAATTTCACATTTAATAATGCTTGTTTCATTCTTTTAAACATCATACAGCATCCCTCCTTTATTAACTTTGCTAAGTTTGGTTGGTGGTTCCCCAAGAATTGATCCTTCCTGAGTGAAAATATAACTAGCTTCGATGAATGATTTACACTTCAATAGCAACCAATATTTCCTTCGATTTCTTAATTTCCTTTAAAGTCAGAGCAATTCCCTTACCCAACCTTTTACAGATTTAGATAGTACATCAATATCTTATTTTATTTCAAATTTAATATCTTTTTTCGCTCTTATTTTAGAAAATGACTTTTCAATCACTCTTTATAAAAATCTCTTAAAGGAGATAATGAGATAAATAATATTGTTACCATAATTGTATATCCTTTCCTGATACTTTTCAACATGTACTTATTTTTTTAGACAATAACTTGCAGAATATTTAAATATCTTACTATCTCACATTTTATTCTGTAAGAGCTTAATGCTAAATGCACTTTCATCTTTACATCGGATTTCTAAATTTTTACTAAACACAAAAATACGTTCAACTTTATTCCTTCCAATCTCTTCATTATAACCGATATTCCCGCAAATCTTTTCACCTAAGACATTTTGAATCCATTTTTCATCTATAGTGGGGGAATGGGAGCAGCTTTCTTTACCCTTTTCGATTCTCGTTGCACACCGCCAAACAACTTTACCTCTTTCAGTTCTCCTTCTATATGAAGCACCACAGTCTCCACACACAAGAAGATTTCCCAAAAGATATTTACCATTATATTTGCTGGCGCTGGATTCCACTGTGCCATCTTCTTTACGGACTAACCTTGCACGTCTAGACATTTCTTCTTGAACCTTATCAAATACTTCGACAATAATAATAGCTAGATGACTATTTGTTATATAGTAACGCTCTCTTTGACCAACATTCTTACTTTTTTTACCTGTTATAAAATCTTCTGTATAGGTCTTTTGCAATAGAGAATCACCCTTATATTTCTCGTTCTTCAGTATCTTTTGAATAACTGCTGTTGCCCATGTTTCTTTGCCTGTAGCAGTTTTAATCTGATGTTCTTCCAGATATTCTTTTATTTGTTGCAGTGTACTACCTTCTAAGTACAGCCGATAGATTTTCCTTATGACTTCGGCTTCTTCAGGTACGATTATCCATTCATTATTAACGTTCTTGTAACCCATAGGCATCTTGCCGACAAAATCATCACCTTTTTCAAATTTACGTTTGTATCCCCATTGAACATTTTCACTTAAATTTCTGCTCTCCTCCTGTGCTAAAACTCCATTAAATGCGATATCTATTTCTTTTTCTGCTTCAAGTGAATTTAAATTTTCCTTTTCAAAATAGATATTAATACCTTTTGCCTTTAAACTTCGGATAATAGTTAACGTATCTAACACATTTCTGGACAATCTACTGATAGACTTGGTAATTATATAATCAATTTCACCACGATATGCCTTTTTAAGCATAGAATCCAAACCATTCCGTTTCTCTTTTCTAAGCCCACTTTCGTAATCATAAAATACACCTGCGAAATCCCATTCTGGATTTGTTTGAATTAACTCAGTATAATATTTTATTTGAGTATCAATGCTACTTTTCTGAGTTTCTCGCTCTGTACTAACTCTGCAATATGCAGCAACCTTTAATTTCCCACTATTTTTCAAAGAGTTCTTGGCTGGAATAAATATAATCTTCTTCATAAAAATATTCTCCTTATTAATTTTTTCAAAGAAAAAGAGCGCAAAAGCAAATCGCTCTTACGCTCATGGTTTATTATTTATTTTAAATTATTAATGTCCTTGATGTTGCAACAGGACTACAACTTCTGTATGCGGCGTATGCGGAAACATATCCATACATTTTACCTTTTTAACCTTATATCCTCTTTCTTCAAATATAGGTAAATCTCTTGCTAGTGATGTTGGTTTACAGGATACATATATAAACTCTTTTGGTGCAAAGTCTATTATCTTGTGGATAGCTTTTGGATGTATGCCGTCTCTCGGCGGGTCAAGTATAATTAAATCTGGCTTATCTGTTAATTCACTTACTTTTTCCATAACATCTCCAGCAATAAATGTACAGTTATCAAGATTATTAAGCTTTGCATTTTCCTTTGCCGATTCTACTGCTTCTTCAACTATTTCTATACCTATAACCTTTTTAGCTTTAGGAGCCATTATTTGAGCAATAGTTCCCGTACCACAATATAAATCAAATATAATTTTGTCTTTTTCTGCTCCTGCAAAATCTCTTACTATAGAATAAAGCTTTTCCGCGCCTAATGAATTGGTCTGAAAAAATGAAAATGCTGAAATTTTAAACTTAAGCCCTAATATTTCCTCGGTAATATAATCCTGTCCAAATACTATTCTAGTTTCGTCACTTTGAACAACATCGGATAAGCTGTCATTTATAGTATGTAAGAATCCTACTAATTTACCATCTAGCTCGATATTTGCAATTGCTTTTACTAATTCACTTAGTTCTAACTCTGTTTGTGAGCTTGTAACTAAATTAGCTAACATTTCTCCAGTTTTTACAGCTTTTCTCACAACTAGATGTCTAAGAATTCCCTCATGCCTCTTTTTATTATAAAAAGTTATATCCTTATCTTGAAAGTATTTTAATACGGTAAGAAGAACTCTTTTAAAATCTTCATCAACTATCTGACAGCCTTCCACAGTAACTATCTCATAGAATCTGCCTTTTTGATGAAGCCCTAATGCTAAATCTCCACCTTTTACTACATCTCCAAAAGAAAATTCCATTTTATTTCGATATTGGTACTCTAATGGACTTGACTCTATATCTAAAAACTCATAGTTTTCTATTCCTGCTTTATCTAATAATGATTTAACTTGATTCTGCTTTAATTTGAGCTGCTCATCATATGGAAGTGTTTGATAAGCACATCCGCCACACATACCAAAATGTACACACGAAGCCTCTTTTTCTACAGGAGAGCTCTCTAGTACTTCTAATATAGATGCTTCAATTTTATCTCTTCTCTTCTTTGTTATTCTGACTTTAACCTTCTGTCCTTGTATAGCACCCTTTACAGTTATCTTTTTATCTCCAACCTTTGCAATCCCCTTATTAGGAAAAACTATCTCATCTATATATACTTCTAAAATATCATTTTTTTTCACTATTTGAACCTCCTAAAGTTATAAACTCAACGAATACTTACAATTAATCATCTATTTTATTATAATGCATTTCTATCATATATAATAGGGTCTACATATTGCTAAAAAATATTATAGGGCCTAAAATTTAGACCCTATGTGCTCAATATGTCAGCTATTTGCTGCTTTGTATTTTTCATAGCTAGTTCCATGACTTTTGGCAAAGTACATTGCATTATCAGCGTTATTTATCAGCTCGTCCATATCATTGCCATCATCAGGATATATGCTTATTCCTATACTTAACTCTACATAAAAGGTGTGTCCTTTGACAGTAAAGCTTTGTGCAAATGCTTCTTCAACTCTATTTGCTACTCTTACAACCTCCTCTTCTGCGATACAATTCAGTAATATGATAAATTCATCTCCACCAATTCTATATATAGTGTCTGTCTGTCTAAGAACTGATTTTAATCTGTTTGCAACTTCTTTTAATAATAAATCCCCTACGATATGACCTTTTGTATCATTTACTAATTTAAAATTATCAAGATCTATAAACATAACGCCTAGTTTTTGCTCCTCTGTTCTGGCCTGCAGTATAGCTTTTGAGAAATAGTCATCTAATAATGAGCGATTTGGTAATCCTGTCAGTTGATCATGATATGCCATATGCTTCATTTCTTCTTCACTGCTCTTGCGTTTTGTTATATCAAGAATAACACCATCTAATCTTACGACTTTACCATTCTTGTCCAATTTCGGTATTATACGATTTTGTAACCATTGTATCTTACCCTTTGAATTAACTATACGATATTCTATTATCCTTGACTTCCCTATCATAAGGTCTGAATAGGCTTTGTTAAGCTCATTTATGTCTTCATAATAAACTATTTCCTTCCAGAAACCTATGTTTTCCTTAAAACAACTTATAGGGTATCCACATAACTTTTCTATTCCTACTGTAAAATCAATTTTTTTGTTAGTTACATCTACATACCATGTTATGATATCAACATTATCTAGAACTTCTTTTAATTTTTGCTCACTATCCTGCACTTTTGATAAAAGCTTTACTGTGAACTTACTTGTTTCCCTTAAGAACATGAAAACAAATAAAGTAAAGGCTAATAAAAATACTATATCTTCGTTGTCAAAGTCTACAAAGGTGGTATAACGAAATTTATTAAATAAATATATTATCATACTTATTGAGTACAGGCCTGCTAATAATGTAACTTTATTGTCCAAGTAAAATATAGAAATAAGAAGTCCCACCCAAACCAATAAGACATTTATTATAAATGGGTATATATTCAGTATTATAAAAAAGTATCCAAATACAGATGTTATTATTAAATACATAATAAGCCTAGGAGATATTCCTTTCCATACAAGAAAAGAAATTATTGAAGCTAGTAAAAAACCTATAGGTGGAAATGTATCTATTGGTTCTCCATAAAATACAATATTTAAAGCATTTGTTAAAATATAAAATCCCCATAAAAGCTTTAATACCAGTACATTACGTTGATGAATTAGGTCCTTATAGTTATCCATATTTATCAACCTCTTCAAAATATATTCATTCGATATGTTCAGCTTATCATTTGATTCTCTCTTTGTAAATAAATTACAAACTTTTAATTTTTAGAACAGCTAGACAAACTTAACTCGAAATCCTTTTTTTGTTAATAACTCTTATTCTTTTCTGGAACTAAATCATCAGTGTAAAATCCATTGACTTCATTTTTTTCAAGCTCTTGCTTTAACTCTTTGTCATTAATAGTATGTGCGTAAACAAAGACATTTTCTTTGTTAAGCTTGCGTGGAAGCTCAGTCTTTGCTCTGTCGATAGGCATTGTAACCGCAAATATGTTTTGTCGTTTAACAAAGTCTAATATCTCTTCATCTGTATAGTTAGACATATACAGTGTTAGTATAATGTTTTTATACCCCATTCCTTGCACTGGTATATATTGATCCATAGAATATATTTGTGGAATAAATTGATCCACTACATCAGGATATCTTTCCTTTATTAATTCCAATGCATCTACATTATCCTTCTTAATATCAGTAACAATATATGCATCCTTATGCTGTCTTAGCCATTCAACCAAATCTTCTATAGTCATTTGAGTAAGATTTTTGATCATATTAAAGTTTTTAAATTCATCTGTACTATATCTTTTTTGCTCAACTGAAAAGGCTTGTTCTACATATCCCTTCCAGTCATGAATCAATGCAAGGCTATTGTCAGAAGTCCATTCCATATCTAACTCAATAAGTTTAAATCCATTATTATAGCTCTTAGCTAATGCCTCTTTGGAGTTAGTATATGATAAACCCTCTACTCTACCTCCTGCATGAGAAATGTAAATTTCAGGCTTGACACGTCTTCTTCCTTCATCTTTTTTATCTGTTATATTTTTGTTTTTAACATATTTATCTAATATGTCATTAGATAATATATAATTAGATTTGTTTATTTGATCTATTGCCTTTTCGTAGTCATTTCTACAGTCTTTTAAGTCTACTTGTTCTCTAGTGTCGATATTCCAAGCCCTACTATGCTCAAATATACCATCTCTAGACATTGAATAAATAACGTCATTATTTATATATGAGCCTTTAAGCATGTATGTTTGCTGTGCCACAAAGCCATCAATAACATTGTTTAAATCTTGACCAAACATTACTCCTTTTTTATTTTGGATATCAAGTAAATTCAATATAGTAGGTAAAAAATCTATTTGACCTCCCACGATTGAATTTTGCTCCTTGACCTCTGTTCCTGGAATATGAATTATTAAAGGAATTCTCATCATCTCGTCAAAATCGTACTCGTAGCCAAGATATTCTGTCATTATTCTTTTATTATCCTCATCTGTGCTTGATAATCCGAAATGGTCCCCATAGATGCTTATAATAGTATTCTCATATAATCCTTGTTCCTTTAAATCTTGTATAAACTGTCCAATTGCTTCGTCAGTATAATGTATTGACTGAATATAGTTACCAAACAATGTATCTTTATGTTCATCCTTTAACTCTATCTTTTGATATTTCTCTGGCATCTCAAATGGGTGATGACTTGTTAGTGTCACTAAAAATGCATAAAAAGGAGATTGCATTTCTTTTAAATGTGGTAATGATTGTATGAAAAAGTCTTTATCATTTAACCCTAATCCTATAGCTTCACCTATTGTATAATCACTTTCACTAATAAAGCTATCAAACCCCTGATAAGAATAAGCTTTATCACGATTCCAAAAGGAACCTTTGTATCCATGAAGTGCTTTTGTACTGTATCCATTTTCCTTTAATATCCATGGAAGTCCATAATACGTGTTATCAAAATACATAAGATATGTCTGTCCATCCATAGCAGGATAAAGCGAATTGTGTGTTACAAACTCAGCATCAGAAGTATTTCCTCTACCAAGCTGCTGATAATATCTCGTATAATATATACTATCTTTTTCTATTAATTTATTGAGGTTTGGTGTTATTTCTTGTCCTTCATAATAATTGTTTATAACGAAGTTTTGTAATCCTTCAACTTGAATAGTAATAACATTTCTATTTTTTGCGATACCATTTAATCTACTTTCTTTGCTTAATTTATGTCTATATTCATTAAAAAGTTCATCAATATCATCTATATCGTTATCTTCAAAAGCGGATACATATATATCATTTATATGATAAGTAAAAAACTCTTGCATAGATAAGTTAATGTCTTTATTAAAATCATCTATAATTACTACTGATGACAGTAACAAAATAGCTACAGCTCCCATAATAACAAATCTTCTTTGTATATCTAGTTTAAAGCTGTAATTACTATCTTTAAATATCAATTTTTTTCTTCTTAAATAATAATAAATCCATATAGGTATGATATCTATAATCATAAGCATGTTAATAGGCTTTAATACGTATCCAACGCTTTCGCCTACTGCACCAAGCTGAGATATTTGTTTTATTACTACAATGGAAGGTAGTTGATTAAAATACGTATAATATACAGTATCAACTAGCATTATTATTGATATTAAAGAATAGGTTATTAAAACGATTAAGCTACGTTTATTAGAACTTAATGTATTAGCTATTGATATTACTAAAACAATATATCCTGTACTGATTAGTCCCAAAATGAAGTTAAAGCTTTGATTATCTATAAGCTTATTAAATATGAGCACTTTAATCAAATAAAGAGCTAAAAATACTAACCCCTCAACTGTAGCTAATCTATATTTCTGATTTATTTTCATACTCAACACCCCTAATTTTCTTGGTTCATATTATACTAAAATAGTCCTATATTATTATAGTATAAAAATAATATATCTACAACGCATTACATATTATGTAAACATATAAAAGTCAATTCTAATATTTCCTAAACCATCGATACCTTTTTATTTCTGAAAAATATTAAACAAAAACTTTAAAAGGCGGCAGATAAAATCTGCCCCCTTTCATTATATCGCTCTTGTTTCTTTTTTCAACCACTCTTTTTCTTTTTCATTTAGGTATGGAGATAAAGTTTCATAATTGAATTTAGAATCTAGCGTGTCTATTTTTAACTATATCAATTTAGCTGTTTTAAGCATTCTTCTAATTAAAACTGCAGTTTCAGCTCTTGTAATATTCTGATGAGGTAAAATATTATTATTTGTTCCGATAGCTATCTTACTGTCTAAACAAGCAGCTACAGATTCTTTAGCCCATGTAGATACTTGCTTTCCATCATTAAACTTTGCTAGCAATGTATTCTGTACATCCGCAGATAATTTGTTCTCTAACTTTGCTATCTCCATAGCTTTTGAAAGCATTGTCATTGCTTCTTCTCTTGTAATTTTATCCATTGGCTTAAAGGTCCTATTATAGCCTTTTACTATTCCTCTCTCATAAGCAATGCTTACTGCATCGAAATACCAAGCACTGCTAGTTACATCACTAAATACTTCCTTTCCTGTACCAGGTCTCATAAGTCCTAATGCTTTTACTATGACTGAAGCAAATTCTGCTCTTGTTATATATTTATTTGGACTGAAGGCTTCTTTGCTCACACCATTTATTACAAGCCTTGAACCTAAATCATTAACATCATCCTTTGCCCAGTGTCCTTCCATATCCCTAAACGATAATTCATTCCATATTACTAAATATGTACTATTAGTCAAGCTGTTTATCTTTGCATAATATTTGTCATCAACTACTATTATTGCTGTAGGAACATGGGAGAAGGTACCATCATTATTTAAAACTACACCTGTAGTTATTTTAGTTGGATTAATGCCATCAGGTATTGCAATTGCTCTTTCTACATAACCGTTAAATTTAGAGACATCAATTGTTTTTGCTCCATTTGTGCAGGTTATGTCAAAGTCTACAGGTCTTACAACCATTTGATAGCCATTTTTTTTCGCTGTATCCTTTACAAATTTAACTGTATCCTGAGAACAAGCAGCAATTTTTATATTAACTTTTATGTCCTTTAGTTTAATCTGATCGCCTATTTGTGATGAAACATCATTAATATTTATCTCTGATACAGGTAAAGTATAGGTAACATTACCTGCTTTTATTTCAAGCACAGTCTCTTTTGATTCCATATTCTTCGCAGTAGTACCATTTAATTGTACTACAACAACATCAGAATTTCTTTTAATTGGTATTGTTATTATACTGTTATTGCCTTCTGCTTCCAATCCCCTTTGAATTTTCTTATCATCCAAAGTTACTGTTGTTACTGTTTTACCTCCAACCGTAGTTGTTACTAAAGTTGCTGCACTTTCCACCTTTCCGTTTACAATAATACTAAAAGAATTATCTTGCTTTGGAGTAGACGGTGATGAATTTGGTTTTGGATCTGGTTTTGAATCTGGATTATTCGTTATTGTTATATCTTTTGTCCCATATACATCTTCACTTACTGAAGTTGCTGTTACTCTTACTATTCCATTTTTTACTGCTGTTAATAATCCTGATGTATCTATTGTTGCTTTTGTGGTTGCACTTCCGTTTATTTCTGTTACTGCCCAGGTTACTGACTTGTCTGTTGCATCTGTTGGCAGTACTTCTGCTATCATTTGTAAGGTTCCTTTTGGAGTATC
>NZ_JBNPXI010000005.1:0-19408 GCF_050433385.1 Brassicibacter mesophilus | reverse complement strand
TTGTTGCTTTTGTGGTTGCACTTCCGTTTATTTCTGTTACTGCCCAGGTTACTGACTTGTCTGTTGCATCTGTTGGCAGTACTTCTGCTATCATTTGCAGAGTTCCTGCTTTGGTGTCTATCGTTGTTACGTCTCCTTCTCCCTTTACGGTTATACTTGTTACTGCTACTGTTACTGGATTTAAGTTCTTAGTTCCGCATGTTTGTGTTGAAAGCATTGAATTGCCTGCTATATCATATATAGAGGTTTCACTTGCAGGCTTGATTTCTATAGTTTCCACTCCATTGGGTATTCCTGTTATATTTAAATTAAATCTTACTGTCTTTTCACTTCCATCTATGTCTCCACCTGTTGTCTTTGTTATTGAAGTTATTGTTGCACCTGTTGCTGTTCCTCCATTTGTAAGAAAGTTTACTCCAAAATCACTAGGTTCTACCAATGTAGTACTATCATTAGCTCCACGTACTTCCTCACTAAACGTTACATCTATATATGCATTATTTACTGCTACTTCTGTTGCTGAGCTTATTGTCGGAGCCACTGTATCTACAGTATAGGTTTCACCTGTTGTATAGCCTCCACTTATTGCATTTCCTAGACCATCAACTATTCCTGTTCCACTACTATTCAAATCAAGTCTTAGCTTTCCTGTTCCACTTATTGTGTCTACTGTTACATCTATTGCTATCCCACTACTTGCTGATACTGACGCAATTGTTCCTATTGCTGTTCCTGTATTAATCAGCGTAAAATCAGCTATATCTACTCCACTTACAACTTCATTAAAAGTCACACGATAGGTTACTGATGTTGCATTTGTTAATTCACATCTAGGAGTTAAGCGTATAATTGAGCTTACACTTGGTGCTTCTGTATCTATCGAATAAGTTTGACCTGTGTTAAACCCTCCACTTATTGCATTTCCTGCTGTATCAATTATTCCTGTTCCATTATTTTTCAAATCAAGCCTCAATGTTCCATTTCCACTTATATTATTTACTGTTACATCTCTTGTTGCTCCACTATCTGTTGATACTGACGCTATCGTTCCTGTGGCTGTTCCTGTTGTAGTCAGTACAAAATCAGTTGTGTCTACACCACTTACTGCTTTACTGAAGCTTACTCTATAGATTACCGATGCTGCATTGGTTAATTCATCTGCTGGCATTTGGCGTATTATGGAGACTACTCTTGGTGCGACTGTATCTATTGTATAGCTTTCTCCCGATGTAAAACCTCCACTTATTGCATTTCCTATACCATCAACTATTCCTGTTCCACTATCTTTCAAATCAAGCCTCAATGTTCCTATCCCACTTATATCATTTACAATTACGTTCATTGTTGTACCACTATCTGCTGATACTGATGCTATTGTTCCTGTTGCTGTTCCAGTAAGTACAAAATCAGTTGTGTCTACTCCACTTACTGCTTCACTGAAGGTTACTCTATATGTTACTGTTGCTGCATTTGTTATTTCATCTATCGGTGTTTGGCGTACTATTGAGCTTACTGTTGGTGCATTTGTATCTATTGTATAAAATTGACCTCCTGTAAACCCTCCACTTATTGTATTTCCTACACCATCAACTATTCCTGTTCCATTATCTTTCAAATCGAGCCTCAATGTTCCATTTCCGCTTATTATGTCTACTGTTACATCTATTATTTGATCACCAACTGCTGAAGCTGAAGATATCGATCCTATTGCTGTTCCTGTATTAATCAGCGTAAAATCAGCTATATCTACTCCACTTACAACTTCATTGAAAGTCACACGATAGGTTACTGATGTTGCATTTGTTAATTCATCTACTGGTGTTAAACGTGCTATTGAGCTTACACTTGGCGATATTGTATCTACAGTATATATTTCGCCTAATGTAAACCCTCCACTTATTGCATTTCCTGCTGTATCAATTATTCCTGTTCCATTATTTTTCAAATCAAGCCTCAATGTTCCATTTCCACTTATATTATTTACTGTTACATCTCTTGTTGCTCCACTATCTGTTGATACTGACGCTATCGTTCCTGTGGCTGTTCCTGTTGTAGTCAGTGCAAAGTCATTTATATCTACTCCGCTTACAGTTTCATCAAAAGCTATGCAATAGGTTACTGTTTCTGCATTTGTTGCTTCATTTACAGGATTTAAGCGTGTAATAGAGGTTACATTTGGTGCTGTTGTCTCTGGTGGTGGGTCAGTAGAAGCACTATTAATCGTAAAACTATATAACGTGAAATTTTCATGTGCGAAACCAGTTCCCGCACCTTTTGTATAAATGATTTTGAAATTATCAATTACTTTACCTTGAGCGTTACTCATATCAAGAGGGAAATGATTTTCTTCACCAGTCTGCACATTATGATATGGTTCTGTACTAAACACCTCTTTAGTACCTATATAACCTTTTATTGTAACAGTATAAACACCATCTGCAAGATATTCGCCTACATCAACAGAATTTAAAATAAAGCTTTGAAGTGAACCCCCGTCATTCTTTCCCACAGTTATTGTTACTATTTCTTCTTCGACCTTATTAAGATCATCAATCCATGCACCTGTTCCATCACTCATAAATGTATACTTATCGGTTTCAATAGTAAAATTAGTATCAGTACTTATTGCTGAATTTGAACCATTATAATTAAAGTATGAGCCAAAATTATGTGTTCCATCAATTGCCGGCAGTGGATCAGCATTAACATTCGACGATATAAAACCAAAGAAAACACTAAATGTTAAAATAACTGTAAATAAGAGCACAAGTATTTTCTTCAACAACCTCTGTTTCACTGTTTATTCCTCCTTTTCAATATTTATGGTACTAATTTAATACTATTGAAACTTAGAATATTAAATAACTTATATGTTGCTATGACACTAATTGCTTAAAACATACACAGCACCCATATCATATAAACTTCATTAAGCTTTGACATGGGTGCTATATATACTAAGCACTTTCTAAGTTGTATGCAAGTAACAAAGATATTTTTTACTAATAACCTTATACTATAGTAATTCCATACGCTTTACTAATTGAATCACCACTAACAGTTACGTTTATTGGTATTCTCGTATTTTTAGCTACTGATATCGCTGCTGAAACCTGACCACTAGTTAAAATCTGATCATTATTAACTAATATTGATGCAGTCACATTCTGTGAATATGGTGTGATAGTAACACTATTTACTGTATCAGGTAAATCAACAGAGTATTCTGTCTGACTATCAACAACGTTTATTGTTGTAGTTACATCACCACTTCTACCTCTATATGTTACATTAACTTTAGTTAAATTCGCACTAGGCTCTGTCTTGGTAACATCAATTGTATAATTCACATGTGATGCTCCATCAGAAGACGTTGATACCACTGTAATCATATTGCTACACATATTCAAGCTTATACTTGATGATGGCTGTCCACTTGGAACATTTATGCCATTTACAGTGATTCTAGCTTGTGGATCTTCTGCTGTAGGAGTAACAGTTACACTTGATATTCCTGAGACAGTAGCATTATATTGTGTAATATCTTTGCTAAATTTAGGATTTAAAGTACCAGCACTTAGAGTAAGACCTGTTAGATATGGACTACAGGCTTCATAAATCTGTAGTTCAGCAATAGAAGCTAATTGTGGATTTATAGCTAGTCCTTTTGTTACATGTACCCTAACATATCTCACTTGAACTATTGTAAACTTACGATCTGTAACTGATGCAGTATTATTAGAAACTGTGTCTAAAGTAAACCAAGTATAATTATCCAAGCTTCCTTGTAAAGAATAGTCTACTGTGTTATATCTGTTATCCCAGCCTGATGATTCCATATGTATAGCTACCCATCTATCTATATAGTATACTGCTCCTAAATCAACACACAACCACCCAGGTAATTTATTGCATACCCATCTGAACGCAGGTTGTTTATTGTTATCAACAGCCCGATCAGGTGCAAATGGCTTTACATAACTGCTTGCTGAAGCGGGTTTATACTGAGCTAAATTTGTACTCATAATTATCTCATTCCCTTCAATCAAATTAATGCAGCAATATCTATGGTCTTTGTGGATATATGCCTTGATTGCATATTGCATATGCCATTCCAGGTATTGGTTCAGCACCCTGCATATTAGGTAATGCAAAATTAGTAACACCATCTCCACCAAATTTGTTCCCTATCAATGAAAACAATGCTTGATATTGATTTACTGGTAAAAGAGTACCATTGCATGGTAGCCAACCATATGGTATAAAAGAATATGGAAATAATGTAATTTGACCTATTAAATAATCCATGTAAAAATCCCCCTTAATTCTTTTTAATATAGTCACTTGTAGGACTCCACAACTGTTAAAAACTTAGTTTTAAAAACTTGTTTCTTAGGACTCCCCTACTATTTATCTAATATATTAATATATTCACCGATACATTAAATAACTAGAGAGAAAGATATTTATTAGCACAATATCTTAGCCTTGCTATGTTCTCTTTTATGTCATAGTAACTTTCAATGATGTCGGCTTAACTAATTCTAATCCTCTATTTAAATTTTCACTTTTTACCTTATGTTTACCCTAACAACTATTTAGTTTTGCAACTACCTAATGATTTATTTCTTTTTGCATGGTATATAATAATCTAGTATGATGTCTCCATTTTCCATTGGCTTTGTAAAGCGCGGACAAACATATAGTTCCATGCACCAAAGGACATTACTATCTACTACGTATCCTTGTTCTTCTAGTGATTTTTGTGTGAATTCATGTGCAACTGAATAAACTTCTTTTTCTGGTCCTTGAATCCAACCAACAGCTACTGTAGCAGAAGGTATCTTTCGACAAACATATCCCTCTGGTACAGGAGTTTCTGGCTTCATCAGCATCCCGCACATATATGTAAATTTACCGTCCTCTTTGCCCCAATCACTCATCCATCCTGCATATGCACTATCAATATGATATTGGGATAGCTCTTCTAATTTAGTAAATGTACCATCACTGAAACACTTATCTCAGAATGCTGGAATCGGATTTTCTTTCATATCCATACTCGGATATACTGCTTTCCCAATAATACACATATCAGGCATTTGTTTGATTTGTAACTTCACTAGTTTTGCCATATTGAACCCCCTTTTTTATTTTATAAATAATCAGTTGTAGAGCTTCATAACTATTTACCTTATGTTTAGCCTAATAGCTATTTAGTTTTGCAACTACCTATCTATTTAATAATTTATATCTATCCTGTATTTCTCCTAACATATACTCCAATTAATATACTCCCTTTCTTCTATAAATCTTTTATTTTCTTTAGTATTCTTAACTATTTTCCTTTTTAAGTAATTTTTCTTTAATTATATCTTACCATAAATATGAATGCAAACTAATTTATGTATATATTTTGAGAAAATAACCAGCTATTTGAATTAATATAAAAACTGGATAAAGAAGTACTTCTTTATCCAGTAAAAGTATAATATTTTGTAATATGTGTTTTTCTCCTTCAACTTTTGATGTAATATTGGCGTACTTTTTTCATTATATCTCTCTAGTTTCTTTTTTCAACCACTCTTTTTCTTCTTCATCTAAATACGGAGATAAAGCTTCATATACTTTTTTATGATAATTATTTAGCCATGTTTTCTCCTTATCTGTAAGTAAGTTTGCGTCTATACCATCTAAATCTATAGGACAGTAGGATATAACATCAAATCTCATAAACTGTCCTGATTCTGTAAGCTCATCTTCTACTACTAGTAATGTATTTTCTATTCTTATGCCATGCCTTCCTTCCTTATATACACCTGGCTCGTTTGTAATAACCATACCCTTTTCTAGCTTTGTATTGTTATATTCCATACTAAATCTTTGCGGTGCTTCATGCACGCTTAGTAAATATCCTACGCCATGTCCTGTTCCGCACTTGTAATCAATACCTTGCTCCCACAATGGAAGTCTTGCAAGTACATCTAGATTTGTTCCAGTCACTCCATGAAGGAATTTAGCTTGGCATAATGCTATATGTCCCTTTAAAACTAATGTAAAATCTTTTCTCTCTTCATCAGTTATATCTCCTAATACCATAGTTCTAGTGATGTCTGTAGTTCCATCAAGATATTGTCCACCTGAGTCAACTAAGAACATGCCTTCACTCTGTAGTGTATATTGGCTTTCTTCTGTAGCCTTATAATGCATCATAGCAGCATGCTCTTTATAACCAGCTATTGTATCAAAACTAATGCCTATAAAGTCTTCGCCTTGACTTCTAAAACTTTCTAGCTTATCAGATGCTGATATTTCTGTAATTGACTCTTTTCCTATATTATCATCAAGCCAATGAAGAAATCTTACCATAGCTACTCCATCTCTTATTTGACATTTCTTGAGATTTTGAATTTCAACATCATTCTTTATTGTTTTAAGAAGCATTGCAATATCTTTTCCTTCTACTTTTTCACAGCTTTTAGGCATGCATCTGTTAAGCCATATGCTAACCTTGTCGGGATCATAAAATACTTTTGTGGTTTTTTCTAAAGAGGTCAGCATATTTTCTATTTCAATATACTCCATTACGTCTACGCCATTTTCATTTAATACTTTCTCAACATCCTTATCGACTTTTCTCTTATCTATAAATAGCCATGCTTTATCTAATGATATCAATGCATAAGAAATAGCAACAGGATTATTTTGCACATCATTTCCTCTAATATTGAACATCCATGCTATATCGTCAAGACTGCTTATTACATAGTAATCTGCACCTTTTTTTCTCATTTCTTGTCTTATTTGTTCAAGTTTTTCTGCAGTAGAGAGTCCTGTATATTTTACATCGTGAGCAAATATTTTATCTAGTGGAAGCTCTGGTCTTCCTTTCCATATTGCATCGATAAAATCATATTCATCATTTAATCTAATGTTTTTTTTGCTAAGAGTGTTTTCTAGTTGCTTAACTTGATTGCATGAAAAAACCTTTCCATCAAATCCAACACATGCTTTTTCAGGGAGAACCTCTGCAAGCCATTCCTTATATGTAGGCACTCCTGGTTCTCTCATCTTAAATAGCTTTATTTCTGATCCTGTAAGCTGTTTTTCTGCTTGAATAAAATATCTACCGTCAGTCCAAAGTCCACTTTCATCCATTGTAACAACTACTGTACCAGCTGAACCTGTAAAGCCTGATATCCATGCTCTAGATTTCCAATGCTCTGGAACATATTCGCTTTGATGTGCATCAAAGCTGGGAATTATGTATGCGTCTATTCCTTGTTGCTGCATTAATCCTCTAAGCTCTTGTAGCTTTTCATTTACTTTCATTAAAAATCCCCCCTATTTGATTGTGTTAATGGAATTCTATAAACAGAAGCATTATGAAGCTCCTGCATATCCCTAGTAAGTAAAAGCGCTAACGCAACAGCACTTATTCCTGCTGTTAGCTTTGCCAATACAAAAGGAGCTATCATTGTTTGATCTATGCTAGCCACAAACCCTAACTGCCCTCCAAAAGTGAAGGCTCCACTGACTGCAAATGCGGAACAAATTATTTTCCCTCTGTCGTCCATATCTTTCAATAATATGAATGCAGGTATGCTATTTGCAAGGGCAATAATAATTCCTGCTACGGCCTTTTCTCCTATTCCTATTCTATTGCCTAGTATAGATAGCGGTCCCTTAAGCACCTTTGTTATTACATGCATCATCGGATAGGCACCTGCTAATACTACAACTATACTTCCTACTATTTTTAATCCTTCTGTAAAAGGCTCCATCCCTTTAAGCAAAGTAATCCCTGTTAATTGATGTAAAATACTTATTATTAACCCTATTGCTCCAGTAATAACTATTATTTTGCTGAATAGTCTAAAGGCTGATATCATTTTATTTGGCCATTTCGTTAGTCCAATTCCTAATAAAGATGACATAATTATAATTGGTAAAAGGTTTGGCAGAAGTACCTGAAAGGATATTCCTGACATCATTCCTCCAACAATGCAACCTATTGGTATAGTAACCATTCCAGCTAATATGCCTTTTGTAAAAAAGGGATAATCTTCTTTCTCAATTGTTCCTGCTCCTATAGGTATTGTAAATATTATAGTCGCACCTAGCATAGATGATAATATGAGTCCTGAAAAAAGACCCAATTCCTTAGTTTGGGCAATCTTTACCGAAGAAATATATCCCCCCATGTCACAAGCTAATATTGACGCTGGAAATATGGATGGATCAGCGCCTAGCATTGAAAATATCGGAGTTATAACCCTTGATAATCCGTTTGTAAGTACTGGAGCCAAAGCATATATTCCTATTATTGCTAGTGATAAATTCCCCATAGCCATAAAACCTTCATCGAACTTCTTTCCAAGACCAAATTTGTTTCCTGTTATTTTATCTAAGCAGCCTAACACAGCAAATATAAATATTACATATAATATTACTTTATTCATTTTAAGTCTCCTTATTCTATATGCTTAAATTTATATTAGTTTAATTTTTATCACGATAAAATTTTTTACGTAATATTTAAATTATTATCATACTATATTATAGTACAAGGGCTTTTAATTGTATATATTATAATTATTAAAAATTTGTAGTTAATTCTGAAGATTAAAAATACATCTGCAGTAATTTGCAGATGTATTCTATATTTATAATTATTTCTATATCATTCAAATCTTAAAGCATCAATAGGTTTCAACTTAGCGGCTTTATTAGCTGGATAAATTCCAAAAACAATTCCAATTGCTAAAGAAAAACTAAAAGCAAATAATATTATTTCCATATCTACTTTAGTTTGCAGAGGACTTAACTTTCCAATTAGCGTACTGACTCCAATCCCCAACAATATGCCAATAATTCCTCCTACTCCACTAACAACACTAGATTCAATAAGAAACTGCAGCAATATATTTTTTCTTTGTGCTCCTATGGATTTTCTTATTCCTATCTCTCTAGTTCTTTCTGTAACTGAAACAAACATTATGTTCATAATACCTATTCCTCCTACTAGAAGAGAAATCCCAGCAATTCCTGCAATCATCATAGTAAGGGTGCCAGTAACAGTGTTTACTTCTTTAATTATTTCCTCTGGAGTATATATATAATATTGTTCGTATTGACCTTCATCAGTAGGGTATTTTTCCTCCAATGCATCCTTTATTTGATCAGACAAAGCCAATACCTGCCCGCTACTAGCAGCCTGAATTTGTATACTTGATATGCCTTTTGTCTGGAAAGCTCTCTGTGCAGTCGTTATAGGAACATATGATTCTTCTTGTGGTCTTCTAAACATTGACGCTTCTTGGTCTTTTATAATACCTATTACCTGATAATCATCACCATTCATTTTTATTGTTTTCCCAATAGGATTTTTGTCCTTAAAAAAGTTTTTAGCCATTAGCTCATTAATCACTGTCACCTTATGCCTATACTTTAAATCTAACGGAGTAATAGTTCTACCGTTTATTAGAGGTAGGTTGTTTAATGATAAATAGCTTATATCTATCCCTGTAACAGATACTGAAGATTTAAAATCACCATATTTTATCTCTATATTATTATTTACAATAGGTGCTATGCTCTTGGGGTCAAAATCACTAAAAAATTCTATGGTTTCATCATAGTTCATGAGATCATCTGGCTTGTAAGGATAGATATTAACATTTATTATGTCTGATCCTTCTTCTAAGTCTGCTGTTATGCTTGCTGTTGCACCTTTCCCTATTGATACTAAAACTATTATAGAGAATACCCCAATTATTACTCCTAACATAGTTAATAATGACCGTAACTTATTAGATAATATCTCTTTAATTGATAATTTAATTGTAGTAAGTAGATTCATGTATATCACCTTTAATTTTAGTATATTTCATTTACTATTTGACCATCTTTTATTTCAATAATTCTATTTGCAAGCTTAGCAACATTGTTATCATGAGTTATTAAAACTACTGTAATACCTTTCTTATTCAACTCAACTAAAATTTCCATAACTTCTTCACTAGACTTGCTGTCTAAATTACCTGTAGGCTCATCAGCCAAGATAAGAGGTGGCCTTCCCGCAAGTGCTCTTGCAATCGCTACTCTTTGCTGCTGACCACCTGACATTTCAGATGGTCTATGTTTTAATCTATCATCTAATCCAACCATTTCTAAAGATTTTAAAACACTTTCTTTTCTTGTAGATTTATCAACTCCCCTATACAGTAAAGGTAATTCAACATTGTCATAAGCATTTAGCTTAGATAGTAAATTGAACTTTTGAAATATAAAGCCTATTTTCTCATTTCTTATCACAGCTAGTTCTTTTTCTGTATATGAGTTAATATCTTTTGAATCTAATATATATTCACCAGATGAACATGTATCTAAACATCCAATGATATTCATAAGAGTAGATTTTCCCGAGCCACTTGCTCCAATTATAGATACAAACTCTCCATTCTCCACTGTCAGCGATATCCCTTTTAACACTTCTACTTCAAGAGAACCTGTTTTATATGTTTTCTTTATATCTTTCATCTCTATAATTGGATTTTCCATTAAAATGACATCCCCCTTAACACAATATCTCCATCTTTCAATTCTCCACTTACTATTTCTGCAAAATCATTAGATACCAATCCTATTTGAACTTCTATTTCTTTAATCTCATCCTTAGTGTCTTTTACTTTAACATAACTCTTATGATCTCTCGTAGTTATACAGTCTAAAGGAACTAATAGTGCATCCTTCTTTGAGTCTATGAGAATCCTTACCTTTGCACTCATTCCCAGCTTTAAATCTTTAGGGTTATCAATACTTACAGTTACATTATATGTAGAAAACCCATTTTCCACTTTTCCAACTTGAGAAATATTTGTTACCTTTCCTCTAAATTCAGTGCCTTCCATAGCTAAAGTATTAATTATTGCCTCTTGACCATTTTTAATTTTTAATATGTCAAGCTCATCAATTGGAATTGTAACTTCAAGATTCTCAAGGTCTGTTATTTTACCTACTGTCGAGTCCTGGAGTATATTTTCGCCGCTAACTACTCCTAGTTCTATCAAAGTTCCAGAGATAGGAGAAAGAATTATGTTATCACTAAGTTCATTTTTCTTTTTGTTAAGCTCTAGTCTTGTATTTTCAAGATGTTTTTCCTGTATCTGAATATCTCTCGTTAGGTTTTCATTTTCTATTTCTGCAATAATTTGACCTTTTGTCACCTTTTGCCCTTTCTGAACAAGAATCTTAGTCAGTTTACCTGATGCTTTAAGCTCCACAGACTTATCAGATTTCCATTTCAATTTAGAGCGTTCTGTTGAGTTTATAATAAATGAATTGTCATTTACGCCAATCTGAACTTCTGTACCTTCTATCAATGCTCCAGGATTTTTTATTTCAACAGTGACGTCATATAACAGCCCTCCATATTCAGTTCCATAGCCTTGATCACTTATTTTCGTGATTTTTCCTTGTGCGGTCTCCATATTATTCTGAAAAACTACATTTACACTATCTCCAACATTAATTTTGTCAATTACTGTTTTATTAAATGGAGCCACTGCTTCTAAAACACTTTTATCTACAATCTTTAAAAGCTCTTGGTCTGCAGAAACCGTATCTCCTTCATCAATAAAAGTTTCAGTAACTACTCCTGAAAAAGGAGCTTTAACTTTTAAATCCGATACACTTTCTTTCAATTTTTTAAGATTCATTTCTTCTTCGAAAATACTTAGGTTTCCTTGATTAATACTAATATTATCCGTATCATTATTTAATTCAAGTATCACATCCCCTTTTTCTATCTTCTCTCCTTCTCTGACATAAATACTACTTACAATACCACCATTCTGAGTTTTAAGTTCTTTAACAAGCTTTGATTCAATATTCCCACTACCTGCTATACTCATTTCTATATCTCCTGTTTTTACTGTAGCAGTTGAATTCTGTTCCATATTCAACTCACTATTTTCTGCACCGCCAGATCTGAATACAGATATAATATTTTTCCTAAATAGAATGGATACTGTTGCTAACAATACCATTACGATAAGTACTACAATTTTTACTTTCTTATTCTTCATTCATTACAACTCCTTATTCAATAATCTTTACAGTATAAGCTTTATACTCTGGTTTATTAATCAACCAAGCTTATTATAAGAAAAACAGGATAAGTATTCCATTCATTTGAATTACATTTTTAGTGTTTCATCTTACAATTTTGTCACTATAAAACTAATATCAGCAAAAAAGCCTAACTTAGTAGCTAGGCTTTCTATTATAAACAGCTTTGTACCTCATGGTCTATAAGCTGGAGATTGTATTGTCTTATAAGATTGATCAATAATTCTGCATATATCTTTTCACCATTTTCATTTTCTTTAGTGCTATACCCTGCTCTTTCAAGTGCTTCTGCTTGATCCACATAATATGTGGCATCAAAAACTCCATTATTTCTATATCTCTTATTATCATATATAAACTTCCCATGATCTTCTAATGATGCACTTTTACTCTCATATTTCCTGAAATTAGATTTTACCTGTTCATCATGGTATTCAGTGGTCTGCATTGAAATATAGGCTCCGCCCCAATATTTGTCAGCTTTTATACCAAATAGATTGTTAGCTTTTATGCTTAAATCCGATTTCCCCCATCCTGATTCTAAAATCGCTTGCGCGATTGTAATTGATGGAAATACCCCATATTCGTTATACATAGCAATAGCTTCATCTGTTATTTCATCAATGAATTCCATATATGGAGAATCTGGCGCTAGCCTTTTTTTATTCAAACCCTCATGCTCTAGGTCCACTAGATATTTATGTACATTATTAGTTTGCTTTTCGTCAAACCTAAGTTCAACTAATATCTCGTCTATGCTTTTTAATCTGTATCCTCTTCCTTTATCATCATGGCTTGTACTTTTTTTCTCAATAAATATATCTGCTAATTCTCTTATACTTTCACTAGTAGCTTTAGAAAAGTCCCTTTTGTAACGAACACCATCGATAGCAGCTAAGTGCTTCCAATTCACTTGAAGTTTCCCTTGGCTTGCTTCATCTGCAGTTTCTATATAAAGCATTATATCAGAATTACTTAAGCTTATATGATTATTAATGTTCCTAAAGTAAGTCACAATAACCATTGATACCAATATAAAGACTAAAAAGAAAAAGAATTTAAATATTAGTTTAATAATCCTCATTCGTAATGATTCTCCCCCTTATTTAATGCACTATTGGACTAATGATACTGTTTGACCAATAGTATTTTGTACTCCTTCATCAATATATCCATTATCCTTCATTGCTTCTATGACTATTTTTTGCCTTTTTTCAGCCTTCTCTAAATATTTCTTAGGATTGTAGGCACTTGGAGCCTGAGGAAGCCCTGCTAACATTGCACATTCTTCTAAAGAAAGCTCCCAGACATTTTTTCCATAATATTCTTGGCTAGCATTTTGAACACCATATGCACCTGACCCATAATATATCAAATTTAGGTACATTTCTAGAATTTCATCTTTAGTATATCTATTCTCAAGCTTAACAGCTAAAACTAATTCCTTAAGCTTTCTATCAAGCTTCTTTTCATTTGAAAGAAATAGATTCTTTGCAAGCTGTTGAGTTATAGTGCTGCCTCCTTCTGCTATTTCCCCTTCCGCTATATTAGTTAAAAATGCTCTACTTATACCAATAACATCAAATCCATTATGATTAAAAAATCTTCTATCTTCTACAGACACTATTGCATTAATTAAATCTTTTGGCATATCATCAATTTTAATATAATTAGGAATATTTTCAGAAATCTGTTTTCTCAAATCTTCCTCTAAGGTATACTCTCCATTATCACCTTGATATCCTAGTACCGCAGTTCCTGCTATTAAGTTGAATACTATGATAATCAATATAATACTTCGCTTCATCCTAACGCATCTCCCGTAATAGTTTCTTTATTTAAATTCTACACTTTCAAGCTCTCTATATCTATTTATTTACATTACAATATTCCTTATTAATCTTACACTTTTGTAATTTAGACGTAATTTATAATTATTTGTTTCATATAACAAAAAAATTCTACGTAGTTAATGACGCAAAAAACTGTACATAATACTTCAATATATTTTACAACTGCTTTTCGATTAGGTACTTCCAATATCTTATAGGCATATTCTTTTTTTGTAATTTAGGGTTAATTCTATTTTTAATAGCTATGCTTTTAAAATACTCTTTCCAAAGCTGTTGATACATTTCTTCATCTTCTTCAAACTTGAGTTCATCTACTGTATCAACATCCTTGATGATCCATTCATTTTTATTATACATAGCAGCTATGCCTCTCTTTAAGTCATGTATGACCCAATTTTCATTCGATAATCTTGATGCAAAATGAGGAGCAGCTAGTCCTATAATATTATATTCAGGCTCAATCTGAGAATAATATATGTCATTTTCAAGTCGCCTAAAGCGTATAAGTCCTAACATAGCATGATTTTCCCTACGAACCTTTCTGCATATGCTATGTACCTTTAATACTGCATCATTTGAGAGATGTGAGTCTATGTCCTTTCCTATTTTCCATCCTAGTCTTAAATATTGATATATTGCTGTACTGCTATCATCAACCTCTGATAAAAAAGCATAAAATACATTTTCAAGTGCTTGTGCAGAGATTTTTGACTGTATTGAATTATAAACTTTTCGCGCTTTTTCATTATCAGTATGTATATACACTTTGCTTATCATAAAACTTTGTTGAATATCAGCTTCAGATGTAATCCTATTAGGTTGTTCTCTTCTATAATATGCTTCATGTATAGCTGTGAGGAGACCATCAAAGCTGCCATCATATATGTAATATAGCATTAAAATTCCCCCGTAATTTTTGTAATATTATCTGTGACTGGCAACGCATTAGGATACAATGAAAAGATTGATAACTGATGACCGTTATTTTTGGATTTCTTGTTAATGTCATCAAAGCTTAAGTCTCGCTTAATATCAAATGCATCCATGCTCTTTAGCCCGTAATGTTTGCCTTTGCAAGTAATAAAGTACCGTGCGCGTTTTAAAACTATCCCTAGCTTTTTTAAATCTTCATAGTCTAATGAGTTAATTCGTCTAGCAGTAATAATTCTTCTTGCTGACTTAACTCCGATACCTGGCACTCTTAAAAGCTGATAATATTCAGCTTTATTTATTTCTACAGGAAACATATGTATATTTCTTAGTGCCCAATCACATTTTGGATCTAGTTCTAAATCAAAATTCGGTTTTTTATTATCTAAAAGTTCATCTGCATTGTATCCATAAAAGCGCAACAGCCAGTCAGCTTGATAAAGTCTGTGTTCTCTGACTAAAGGAGGAGTTGATATAGCTGGTAGATTAGGATTAGTTGAAATAGGAACATATGCCGAGTAATAAACTCTTTTTAAATCAAATCCCTTATATAATCCTTCAGATAATTTTAATATCTTTAGATCATTATCTTGAGTTGCTCCGACTATTAACTGAGTAGTTTGACCTGCAGGTACAAATTTTTGTGATGCTCTAAACTTCTTTCTTTCTTCGACTGATTGCATCATTCTTGAATTAATGAATCCCATAGGTTTAATAATAGCTTCCTTTTTTTTCTGAGGAGCTAAAAGTTTAAGACCTTCATTTGAAGGCAGTTCTATATTTACACTCATTCTATCTACGTACATTCCAGCTTTCTCAATCAATGCTTTATCTGCGCCAGGTATCGCCTTTAAGTGTATATATCCATTAAAATGTTCTTCTTCTCTAAGTCTTCTTACTGTATTTAATAATAGCTCCATTGTATAATTTGGACTTCTGTATACTGCTGAGCTTAAGAATAATCCTTCTATGTAGTTTCTTTTATAAAAATTTATAGTTAAGCTTGCAACTTCCTCCGGAGTAAATGCAGCTCTGGCTACATCGTTTGAGACTCTATTTATGCAATAGGCACAATCATATATGCAATAGTTTGTAAATAAAATCTTCAGTAATGAAATACATCTCCCGTCATCAGACCAGCTATGGCATATGCCGCTCAAGCTGGCATTTCCCAGTCCACCTTTCTTATTCTTTCTCGCACTTCCACTTGATGAGCATGAAACATCATATTTCGCTGCATCAGATAAT
Source organism: Brassicibacter mesophilus (assembly GCF_050433385.1). Classification (NCBI taxonomy): domain Bacteria; kingdom Bacillati; phylum Bacillota; class Tissierellia; order Tissierellales; family Thermohalobacteraceae; genus Brassicibacter; species Brassicibacter mesophilus. The sequence goes on along the minus strand of NZ_JBNPXI010000005.1, from coordinate 3,245 downwards.
ATTTTAAGTTTATCTAATATTTCCATACAACCACCCCGAACATAAGTTTGCATATATATTTTACCACAAATACCATGTGTTTCAAACATATGTTCGGTAATTTATTTTTCATTATTTCTTTTTGTTGAAATATTTTGACTATTGTTGTATAATAAATACATTACACACAGGAGGTACAGTCTAATGATCAATATGACAAACAAAAATAATATAATAAAAATTTTATATTGTAGTTTTGTTTGTCAGGCTTGTTAGTACCCTACTTTTTTTGAAAACCACATCTGTTCCTAACCTTATTTGTATAATGACCATGGGTATTTTTGTGCCCATGGTTTTTTGTGTCTATTTATATACTTCAATGTATGTATATATCATTAAAGCTGTATGGTCCTAAGCCTACGGCTTATATTTTTTTGTAAAGGAGTTGGTATTATGCTACTTAATGTAAATAATATAACCAAATATATTAATGAAAAGGAAATACTTAAAGATATCTCTTTTAAACTATATAAAGGATATAAAGTTGGATTAGTTGGCCAAAACGGCATAGGAAAAACCACACTATTTAGAACTATAGTAGGAGAACTTAAGCCTAATAATGGAAATGTAACTATCTATGGAAAGTTTGGATATCTTCCTCAGCATATATCTTTTAATAAGGATATTAAAGTATATGATTTTATCAAGTCAGTAGATAACTACGCAGAGGTTCTTAAGATATTAAGTAAGTTTGATTTGAAGAATATAGAAGATAGAAATATTTCTACCCTAAGTGGCGGAGAGAAAACTAAACTATATTTAGTAAAACTAATTCTAGAAGAACCTGACATGCTCATACTAGATGAGCCAACTAATCATCTAGACTATGACTCTATTGTCTGGCTTGAAAGCTTTATTAATAGCTTTAACGGCGCTGTGCTGATGATAACCCACGACAGATATTTTCTAGATAATACAGTAGCAAAAATATTTGAGCTTGAAAATAAAACAATAAATGAATATAACGGTAATTACAGCTTTTATGCTGAGAAGAAAAAGTTAGAATATGAGAAAGCTATGCAAGAATATGAAGAATATATTAAGGAAAAGAAAAAGCTTGAAATTGCCGCTAGAAGCCATATGAATAGAGCTAATAAATATAATGACATGTCTCAAAATGACTTTCAAAGGGGTAAATCAGCTAAAATTGCTAAAAGATCAAAAGCCATCATATCAAGAATTGAAAAAATGGATAAAAAAGAAAAACCGTTAGAGATAAAGAAAATATCCATGAAGTTTGATGATAACAATACAAAAATTAACGAGACACTAATTAGAGCAGAAAACCTGTCTAAATCTTTTGACAAACCTCTGTTTAATAACATAAGCTTTAATGTTTGCAGACACAAGAGAGTTGCTATAGTTGGTAAAAATGGTATAGGAAAAAGCACACTGCTAAAAGGCCTTGTGGGTAGAGAGCAATTATCTGGCAACTTGTATATTTCGCCTTCAACAAGAATTGGGTACTTCTCGCAAGAGCTAGAAAATCTAAATACAGAAGCAACAATACTTGAAGAAATTAAAGAGATCAATAAAGATGAAAGCTTCGTACGAACACTATTAGGTTGTATGCTATTTAAAAGTGATGATGTATATAAACAAATAAAGGTTTTAAGTCTTGGGGAAAGAGTACGAGTAATATTTCTAAAGCTAATTCTGCAGGACAACAACCTTCTAGTTCTAGACGAGCCAACTAATTTTCTTGATATTCCTACTAGAGAAATAATTGAAGATGCCCTAATAAATTATAATGGTGCCATCCTACTTGTTTCACATGATAGATATTTTATCAAAAAAATGGCCGAAGAAATATGGGAGATTTCCAGCAACAGTCTATATCAATATTTAGGAGGATATGAGTACTACCTTAGCAAAAAAGCACGGCCTGTCAGAGCAGAATTTACAGATAGAAAAGAAGAAATTCTTAGTCTGGAAATGACCCTATCACATATATCGTTTAAAATGTTAAACTGCAACGAAAGTGAAAAAAAGGAACTTGAAAAAGAATATTTTGATATAGCTAAAAAAATTAAAGCTCTTAAAAATGCTTAATCCTCACCGTTCCCTTAGATATTAGCCTATGCATATTATAGTATAGGTACATTAAAAACGGGGGGTATGATTTTGAAAAGACTAGATCCCAATAAACTATCTGTTGAATTTCGTGACGGTATTACTAAAACTGCACCTATTGAAGCAAGACGTTATACATTAACACATTCAGATATCACTGCTGAACTATTTCTAACTATAGGATTACAATTTGCTTATGATAATATTGGACCTATGAGAGATGAAGTATTAGCTGAATGGCAGCTCATTAACAATAGTTATATTTTATACGCATGTGTTTACGTAGATGGGCAGCTTGGCTTAGCTAATCCCAACCTATCTGCAATAAGAAACAGTATTTTCGTCCGTGAGCTATCTTTAGCACTAGAAGCTATTAGATATGGTGATGACGTGTTTTTTAAAACGCATTCTGAATTAAACAATGCACCGATTTATGTGTATTTTACTTCAATGTATCCTTATTTAAATCGTATTGAATACTGGGGTACTCCTTCAGATTATGAATAATAGGCTGACTAAAAGCCTATTATTTTTTTGCATAGTATTTTACCTGCTTTTTGTTTATAATTATGTTAAAAGCTTATAAGGAGTGATTTTATGAGAAGTAAAAGTACAGATGTAGCAAAAGCCTCAGTTAAGCTGGCAATCTCCACTAGAGAAGAGGAAAAAAATATTATAGAAGAGCTATCTAGACAAGCAATTAAAGCAACAGCTGTTGATATAGGTGGAGATTTGATAAACTCTATTCCAAAGATAATAGAAAGAGCTTTAGTAGCTTCAAAAAAAACTGGTGTTATTAATGATTGTCACGTTCATGAAGGTGCTGTAGCGGGTGCTGCAAGAGAAGCAATAATGCAGGTAAGCCAAAAGTCCATTGGATTAAATGTCGGCGGAAAAATCGGTATCGCTCGTAGCGAAGAACATATAAGTGTATGTTTATTCATAAGCATCGGACTTCTGCATCTTAATGACTTAGCTATTGGACTTGGACACAGGTCTATTCCAGTAGTTGATTAATATATTTCTGAAAATTACTAATTTAACCCGTTGTGCTAGTTAAAATTTACAAATAGAAAAACCCCAGAACATTATGTTAACCTATCATTAATAACGACAAAGAAATTAAGATAGGA
>NZ_JBNPXI010000004.1:144282-203169 GCF_050433385.1 Brassicibacter mesophilus | reverse complement strand
TTGCGAAATCTTTCTGTTTTGTGTATAATTCATACTAGAATACCTCCTGTTATTTAAATTTAAGGGTCAGTTTTTCACGTGAGATTATCTGACACCTCGTATTTTAACAGGTGGTATTTCTTTTTTCAAAGTTCATTTTTATTTATTACAGGAATGCTCCTTGTTAAAAAGTATTGTTTTCTATGTAATAACATAAATGTATATATATAGCAAGTCTATTTTGTTTTTTTATAATCTATTTGATATTAACTACGCGGTTTTAATATTAGTGATTCCTTGTTTTCTTTATTTCCATTCCATATTATTTGTACCTCTATGACTTCATCTGGTGTAAATGTCTCCATATATTCTGTATCTCTATATTCTGAACCTCCATGTGAAAAAACTTTTTCTGAAGGTGGACTATCAAACATTATCTCCTCTGCTCCTGTTCTCTTACCTTTATTGGTTTTATAGACATACTTTAAATATTTAACAGAACTAAATTCCTCTAAGCTGTTTTTGTAACTTATATTAAGCTCATGTCGTGTCTCATGTGAGCAATCGTTTTCTTTTGGAAGTCTAGAAATAGTACATACATATTCACCTATCCAATGCTCACTTTCACCATACAATTTGTATTTTTTTTCTAATTTAGGGTTGATGGTATCTTTTACAGTGAATGAATAGAAAAGCATAGCTATAAATACTAGTATTATTCAACTTAATAAAAAACTTTTTTTATGCATTTTTACCTCCCTCCTTATTGCGTTTGTTATAAATACTATAGGACAAGTAAAGGAGACAACGCAATAATTATTAAAGTGGATTTCTAACAGTTCAACTTCACCATATAATAAAATTGGATACATGTCAAATGTTGGTTATTACAATAAAGTAATAACCAACATTTAACATAATATGTAACACTGTCGTTTTAGGGAACACAAAGCCTTTATCGATGTCTTTTTTTCTTATCTTAATAAGTTAGAAAATACAGAGTATTTAAATCAATTATCAACTCAATTATTGCAAATTAGTGAAAAAATAGAAAGATTATCTGAAGAAGATAAAAGAAAAGTTATTGAAAAAATAGAAAATTTAAAGCCAGGAGTATTAAGTGAGCTCTATAATATGTTATGAAATTATATTTAGCATCAAAAAATTTCACCACAAACATAAATAATATTTTTACCTATCTACAAATTTTTACATAAAAGTATTATTGTTTGTGATATGTTAATATGTAACAATAAATAGACAAACTTAAAACTTAATTAAAAAAGTGAGGTGACTACATGATTAAAATAAGAGCTCCTAGTAAAACGAAAGTCCTAAGACTCATTATATTACATAAAAAACACAATGATTATGCTAAAAGACTATATTCTTAGTATGTTATTAAGAATCAAAATGTAAATCAAGACAAAGATTACTTAATATTTTTAACAAATTTAGGGGGTACATATTATGAAAAAAACTATAAGCTTTATAATCATTATGGTTTTAGTTTTTAATTCCATTGGACCTGTAGCGCTTGCAGCAAGTAATAGGAATATACTTAGAGATTCTTCCAATGATGACTTTAGTATTAATGCATATGAAACCAAAGACAATTATATAATATATCTAAGTAAAAACAAACACCAATCAATATCCAAATATGATACCAATACAATTGGCATTGCAGAAGAAAAAATCATAATACCAAAAGATACAGAAGACATGACTTTTACTATAATTTCTAATGGTATAAGTACCATATATGACGCTACAGATTATATTATTGAAGAAGAGAGTAATCAAACGTATTCTTCAAGAGGAACTTTACCAGGTCCAGAATGGGATTACATCAAAAACTTTAATGTTTATGGAGACATTGTAAAATACTATGAAGGCGAGTGGATAGGTGAAGGAATTGTAAAAAGAACATTTACTTTTTCAGAAAATCCAACAGTATCTATAGTATTAGGAGTATTGGTTACTGCATTTAAAGCATATTTAGCTGCACAAACAATAGGTATTTCACTGCTTGCAGAAGCAATTGTTGATACACTTGTTATATACTACTTACACTCAGGATATCTTCATTTTAGTAGACTTTATACAGAAGCAAAAATAGTATATGAAGGAAGACTTGCAATATTAGATCAAACAAATGAAGGTTATTATTTATATAAGGGACAGCCATTTGCGCTGGTAAGAGCTGATAATGATGATGTTATAAATGTAAATTATGACTTTGAACCTATAATAGGACCAGATCATTCAAATTATTTTACTAAAGACTATCACTTCGTTGACTACGCATATTACGAAATAACACATGGAAGATCTAATTATTAACTAAAATAATAATTTATATGGTATATCTCAAACCACAGTAAATATAGTTTGAATTTTTACTGTGGTTTGAGATAAAAAAGCTGATAGTTTAACTTAACTGTAACAAGCTTCCAAATATTTATGAAATAAGTCAAAAGAACATAATTCTAGAATAAGGTGATAAAAATATGAATAAACTTAACAATGAACATAGTCTAGCTAATATTTACAAAAGTCGCATGATTATTATTATAGGCTACATAATTATACTATTGATAATTAATATAATAAATAATAAGATTTATAATGGAATTATCAACACTTATATATTTGTCATATTGTGTCTTCTTGGCGCGCTATCAAATGGTAAAGATTTAATATATAAGAGAAAAAAGAATAGGATGAAGATTATCTTTGACAGTGTATTAATATTGATAATATTATGTATATTCCTATTAGTGCTACCACCATATACACACAAAAAGGCAATCAATAAAATAATAATGGATTCAAGCAAAACATCAAATATTAATATTAAATATATAAAAACATGGAATGCACCAATAAAAAGAAAAAATCAGTACTTTATAAAATATCATTATCAATTAATTTTTAGAGAAGGATATAGACAAATAGATTACTTGTTTGACCCTAAAACAGGATCTTATAAGATTATAAACTAAGATTACAAAAAACAAATTGTAAGCTTTCCCTTTTTACCAAGAACTCTTTTTTCAATTTTTGCTTTTCCAGTGTCATGAAAAAGAGCTGCAGCAAAAAGTTCTGCAAGCTCCGTTTCATTTAGATTAAGGCTAAATCCAATTTTAAAAGAAGTTTGTGCTTCTCTATAGGAATGTACTTTCTTTTTCTGCAGTAACTACAGTGTTTATTACAGTTCCTTAATGTTATTGAAATAATAAAAATATAGATGTGCAGTTCTACTTCACTGATGCTATTACTTTAGAAAGCTCATTTATACTATCTGTCAGCTTATTAAGCTTTCCTTCTATTCGTACCAATAAAAATATAGAAACAGCTATTGGAAAGCCTAAATTAGCTATCTGAGTATATATCTCTTCCATTATAATACCACTTCCTTTCTATTCTTTATATAGCAAAAGCCGGAACAAGTCCGGCTTTATACTATAATGTAAGCTCCTGTACATCTGTAGTGATAACTCGTGCTCCTGCTACAGCCACAAGATCCCCACCTGTTGCATTAAACAGGTTTTTAGCTATTATGTTGTCCATTGCAGTCTTTACTTCTGCTTCAGTTAAGTCTGCTCTTGGAGCGTCTATTGATATTCTCGCCTTACCATCGATTTGATTCTTGAATGTCATCTCAAGTTTTCTATCTGCCACATTACCACCTCCTTTCGACTATCATTGCTTTAACTACATTTGAGTGATTTCTATCTCGTCTATTCTTCTAACAGAAATGAGAGATAGTTCTTGCAATTCAGCTAATGAGTTTGCCACATCATAGACATCATCATTTATTGCTGTAGATTTTACTTTTGAAAAAGTCTTTGATTTAATTATTGGCTTACCCTTTTCATCAACTCCTGCATCAAGCTGAATCTTGAATTTAGAATCTTGAGCTACTGTATTCACTGCCATCCTTCTCACCTCCCTTCTAATACATATATAGAAAATGGGAAGTGTTTTTACTATGCTTAAATAATATTTTCTGTCATTAATTTTTTCAGCTTATTTAGTGCTGTAATTCTGGTATTTACAACAGTTCTATAAGAAATACCGTATATATTAGCAATAGTGCATAGGGGTTTTTCTTCAATATAATATAGAGTGACTATATCTCTCTGCCTATTTGTAAGCTGTAATAGACTTGTGTACAGCTCATGCAGTTCCTCTTTTCTAATAGTTTTTTCTTCCTGAGATAAACTATCATCAGCTATAGTATCTATTAGCTCGATTCCATCATCCGTAAAAAGCTCTTGGTTAAGAGAAACGGTACTTTCAGTAGCTTTATGCTTATTAAGATAATGAAATTTAAGTGTAAGCTTTATATATCCTAGAAGATATGCACCTTTACCAGGATCATAGTCTTTCATACATCTTAAAATAACCTCATAACCCTCTTGTATCAAATCATCATATTGATTATATCTGTTGTAGTATGACTTGATTGAAGATATTATGGCTGGTCTAAGCCTCAATAAAAGCTCTTCCTTTGCACCCATATCTTCAGTTAGGCTCTTCTCGTAAAGCTCTTCTATTTTACTATACATATATATCCTCCATAGAAGAGGCGCCTCTTGATATTTACCGGTAGTTAGATAATATCGGATTTTAGTGAAATGCTTAAATGGGGAGTATGGGGAAAGTCACGTGAATATGAATATAAGTAAATAAAGAACGTTCATGCGATGATGATTTTGAGAAAACTATAGGCTTATAAAAGAAAAAATCTTAAAATTTGCAAACTCGCTCCGAAAAACACTCCGCTCAGACATGCAAATTTCTTAACAGATTTTTTCTCTTCTTTCACCTAGTTTTCTTAACAAAATTACATAAGCATTCTCTTATCTTTATTTATTCATATTCAAGCAATATTTTTATTTCAAGCTCAATTATCCATAAAGCCTTATTGATTAAAGAGTAAAAAATAAGAGAAGCTAAAAGTCTTCATATGACTTCTCAGCTTCTCCTAAACTTTGTAATACCCTGTATTCAATTTGTATATTATCTCTTATACTGTTAATTATCCTCAGTATGTCTGTATCCTGTTGTTCCAAAATCAATACTATGTGATTAAAGTTCTTTTTAAGTGAATTTAGAATATATTCCAGTTCCTCTGCGTTATTTACCATTACTTCAATCTTGTGATCAATACTTGTATTTCTCCTGTTTGAGATATCTATAAACACGTTTTTTATGAACTCGATCACACCATAGATAAAAAATACATAAACGAAAACTGTAAAAATCCATACCATCATAGCATTCATCCTTTTTAATAAGGTTATATATTATATTATGAATAGTTACAGTTTATGTTTCCTACTTTCCTAGTCCTTCTTTTTTAAGAATTTCAGCTTTATCAGTTTTTTCCCAAGGAAGGTCAAGGTCTGTTCTTCCAAAATGTCCGTATGCAGCTACTTGCTTGTATATAGGTCTTCTAAGGTTTAAGTCTCTTATGATAGCTGCTGGCCTTAAATCAAAGTATTTTTGAATTAATTCTTCAATCTTACTTTCTTCGATTTTGTTTGTTCCAAAAGTATCAACTAGCACTGAAACAGGATGTGCTACTCCTATTGCATAAGCAAGCTGAACTTCACATTTATCTGCTAATCCTGCTGCTACAACATTCTTAGCAACATATCTTGCCGCATAAGCTGCTGATCTGTCTACCTTTGTAGGATCTTTTCCTGAGAATGCTCCACCACCATGACGAGCATAGCCACCATAAGTATCTACTATTATTTTTCTTCCTGTAAGACCAGCATCTCCTTGAGGTCCACCAACAACAAATCTTCCAGTTGGATTGATATAGTACTTTGTATCTTCATCTAGTAATTCTCTAGGTACTATTTTATTAATAACATGATCTCTTAAATCTCTAGCAATAGTTTTTAAATCTACTTCTGGACTGTGTTGAGTTGATATAACGACTGCGCTAACTCTAACAGGTTTGTTATCATGATACTCAACAGTTACTTGTGTCTTTCCATCCGGTCTTAAATAATCAAGAGTTCCATTTTTTCTTACTTCACTTAGTCTTCTAGAAAGCTTATGAGATAACGATATAGGCAGTGGCATAAGCTCTGGCGTTTCATTACATGCGAAACCAAACATTATCCCTTGATCTCCTGCTCCGATTAAATCCAGATCATCTTCTGCTCCGGACTTATGCTCTAATGCTCTGTTTACGCCCATAGCTATATCAGGTGACTGCTCATCAATAGCAGTAAGTACCGCACATGTATCACCATCAAAGCCGTATTTCGCTCTAGTATACCCAATATCCTCTATAGTCTTTCTTACAACCTTAGGAATGTCTACATACCCTTCTCTTAGAGAAATCTCACCTGCTACTAAAACTAATCCTGTAGTCACAGATGTTTCACAAGCCACCCTAGCCTCAGGATCAGTTTCTAAAAACGCATCAAGAATAGCATCTGAAATCTGATCACATATTTTATCTGGATGTCCTTCTGTTACCGATTCTGAAGTAAATAACCACTTTTTCATTTTAATTATCCTCCTCCAATGTAATATACTTAAAACTTACCCATTAATTCAAATTGAAAACCCGCGCTATATATCCAAGCATGAATCTAAAAACACACCTCAACATTTATTAGTCATAACATAACATATTATTTACAGAAGCATAGCAATATATTTCAATTCCAAGCTTTCAATTTGATTTTCGGCAAAACAAAAAACCTCTTCCACAAGAAAGAGGCGTGATTTCATACTTAACCTCATCTTCCAGAACAATAATTCTGTAGGACTTAGCACCTCATAACTGTAGTCAGTTACCGGTTGCCGGGCTTCACAGGGCCTATTCCCTCAGCCGCTCTTGATAAGGCATCAAGATTTTTAATTTAATTTTTTCACTGAACGTATTCTATCATAACTACATATACTAGTCAATAGTAATTTTTTAACATTAACGTTTTATAATATTGACGTGACTTGATGACTAAGAGTAAGTACAATAATACCTGATGTCATAATACCTAATATTATTGCAATAAACGCATGTCTAAATCTTATATTAAAAAGTGTTGCAGCTAGACACCCAGTCCAAGCTCCCGTAGTTGGCAGAGGTATGGCTACTAAAAGGTATAATCCAAAAACACTGTATTTTTTTATGTTTTTGCTCCTTTTCAATGTTCTTCTTTTAAGCCAGTTTATAAGTCCTCCAAAACCCTTTGTACTTCCCAAATTATTAAATATAGGCTTTAAAAGCAATAACAAAAAAGGAACTGGTATGCTGTTCCCTATTACACTTATTATAGCACTATGTAGCGGACTAAGCCCTAAGGAAATGCCTACAGGTATGGCTCCTCTAAGCTCAGATATAGGTGTGGCTGCAAGCATCATTACTAAGAGCTCCTCTCTAATGATTGCTAAAATATCCTCCATATAATCCCCCAAAATATCTGATATATTCTGTCATCTATATTATTATATATTTACTTTACAATATTTAGAAGTCATTTTTGGAACTCTATGCCCTCTATGTCATATATTGGGCAGTTTAGAGTATTTGATAACATAGGTTTACGTAAAATTTTAAGTATTAGAAAGATAAAATGAGAATTTCATAAATTATTAAATGAAACCAATGAATTTCTGAGAAAACAAACTCATATGGAGCATTGCAAATACAATACAAATCTTTTATACTATATAGGTAACATATTAACGGGGTGTAGCGCAGTTTGGTAGCGCACGTGGTTTGGGACCATGGGGCCGGGGGTTCGAGTCCCTCCACCCCGACCATCAGAAAAAGCTGAGATGAAAATCTCAGCTTTTTTCTATTTTTCCCTTTCTTCATAAATCAATTAAAAATTGTCTCTACTTGCATTTACTTCCACATTACATAAATGTAATCCATTTGTAATCAAAATATAATCTAAAATCTCCATAAATGATATATAATTACAGATGAAGGGGAACTTATTAACACATTTTGTCGTCTAACGTGTTAAACCTAAATATAAAAATTCATAAAGACATATGAAAAATAAAAATATAATCAAATGTGAGGTGCATAAGATGAACAGATTTATCAGAAATATGGTGGTAGGGGTTTCTTCTGCTGCAATTGTTTTTTCAAGCTTTGTTCCGGCCTTTGCTGATAAACCTTTTTTAATATACGAGGATAAATCATCAGAAAACATTTCTAGTGGAGTAGTTCACGAAACTATTCGCCAGTTCAATGCTCAAGGATGGTGGAATATAAATGTTCTCAGAATAGATATGGACGATGAATATACTGAGGTAAAGGCATTATTCAGTCAAAATGGAATATCAAAAAAAGAAAAGCTTACAGATATGATGAAAAACTCTAATGCTATAGCAGGTATAAACGGTGATTTTTTCACTTCTCAGTACAGCAGTTTTCCACTAGGAGCTGTTATATCTGATGGTAGAATGGTCACATCTCCAATAGATCCTAATAATAAGCTTCCTGTCTTTGCAATAGACCAAAGTAAAAATCCATTTATTGCTTTCTGGGATTGGCAAATAAGAGCAATATCTGAGACTGGCGAGCCTGTAACCCTGTCCGCTATAAACAAAGATAGTAAGCTTCATGAAGAAGTAATAATGTATGACAGCAATTGGAATGCTCTTTCAATGGGGAACAAGGTATTCACTGATCTTATAGAAATAGTTGTAATAGATGATATTGTAACAGAAGTAAGAGTGGGACAGGAACCAATTAATTTACCTCAAAATGGATACATACTAACAGGTAGAGGTCGCGTAAGAGACCGCCTGCTAAACAATTTTCATGTTGGTGACAGAGTTAATATGGAGATCAACACCACACCTAATTATCAAAACATAGTAACAGCTATAGGAGGTGGTAGTCCACTACTAAAAGATGGTGCTATAACAGATTTTAAAATAAATATAACTGGAAATCACCCTAGAACAGCACTAGGAATAACCAGAGACAAAAAACAACTAATAATGGTAACAATAGATGGACGAGATTCTTCATATAAAGGCGTAAGCCAGCAAACTATGGCAGAGATAATGTCATCTCTTGGAGCTTATGACGCCATAAACTTTGATGGTGGTGGTTCAACTACAATGGCAATCAAGCCTGCAGGAAGTGAAAAGCCTGCTATAGTAAACAAACCATCAGATGGGGGCGAAAGAAAAGTAATCAATGGTCTTGGAGTGTATAGCAATGCTCCTGAAGGAAGCTTAAGCTATATACAAGTATATACAGATGATACTAAGATGTTTGCAAATACAACAAGAAGCTTTTATATTAAAGGCTTTGACCAATATCACAATCCTATAAATGTTGATATAAATGATGTAGATTTTAGTATAGACGGAGTAAAAGGAACATTTAATGACAATACTCTTACCGCTTATGACACAGGTAACGGAGTAGTAAAAGCATCATACAAAGGTCATACTGCTGAACTTAATATAAATGTATTTGGAGATATAAAGGAGCTTCAAATAGATATAGATAAATTCGGAATTGATGTCTCAAGTCAAAAAGACCTTGGAAAGATATATGGTAAAAATAAAGAAGGCTATGTTGCTAAGATAGAACCAAGCGATATATCATGGGAAGCAGTAGGCAACGTTGGGACAGTTCAAGATGGTATATTCTATAGCAGTGATAAACCAACGGCAGGAGCACTTACAGCAAGAATAGGAAATGCTGTAGAAAATATACTTGTATCAGTAGGCTTTAAAGAAATAATGATAAATGATTTCGAAAAATTAGATAATATTCGTTTCACTTCATATCCTCAGACTGTAGCAGGTAAGCTAGAATTAGACAAAGAAGAAAAAGAAGGTAATTTTTCAGCAAAACTAAGCTATGACTTTACACAATCTGATGATACAAGAGCAGCATACATTGTATTTGGAGAAAATGGAATGCCGTTAGAAGGAACTCCAGATAAAATAGGAATGTGGGTTTACGGAAATGAGAGTAATAGTTGGCTTAGAGGTGAAATGTCGGATAGTGCCGGTAAGACATATAAGCTTGATTTTGCAAGCCATATAGACTGGAAAGGTTGGAAATGGATTACTGCAAATATACCTACTGGTGTGAGTTATCCTATAAATCTTGGAAGAATATATGTAACTGAAACAAATCCACTTAACAAGATGTCTGGAGAGCTTTTATTTGATGGGTTAAAGGCACTTTATCCTAATAGCATTGACTCTATGATGCTACCAACTCCTACAGAAGTTGTGGATGAAAAGCAAAAAACTGTTGAAAAAACTCAAAATGGATATAATTTTATGGTAAGCTTTGGTATAGATAATCTAGACAATCTATACAAGCACCGTGTAGCAAATACTATTAAAGAGCATTTAAGTAAGAATTCATTAGGATTCTTTATGGGTAAGACAAGTGACAAAGTCACATCAAATACAGGTACTAATTCTATTCAAGTAGTAAACGGCTATTATCCGATAAGACAAAAAGATGTATTATTCTTAAAGGTTGATGATTCTAATGGTGGTATTAGAGCTTCAAATGCAGATCAATGGCTATGGTTAAAGCATGATTTAGAAAATTCTACTCAGGAAAATATAATACTTTTTTTACCAAAACCTATATTTGGAAGTAACGGATTTACTGATAAGCTTGAAGCAAATCTTCTACATGATACTTTAGCAGAATATAAGCAGAAAGGTAAAAATATCTGGGTAGTTTACGGTGGCAATAAAAATGAAGTAGACTTACGAGACGGTATAAGATATATTGAAGTTGGGAAACCTAATTTAAATGTAACTGAGTCCTCTCTTGATCTAGAGTATATTGAGTTCACCGTAAATGATGGGGACATTACTTATGATTTCAAATCAGTATTTGAACCAGTTACAAGATAACTCCTCCTATGTGTTGTATAAGGAAGTCCGCAGATTTGGCATTATGCCAAGTCTACGGACTTTCTAGCTCTCTGTATATCTTCCTAAAATATCGTTAAGCCTGATAATCTCATCATCTGTCAGTTTTTCTTTAAATAGCTCGTATATTTTTCTTTGTTCATCTGGTGTTATTCCATTATTTATTATTGCCATTAACTTTAAGCTATCTATAGAACCTATCTTATCTACAAGTACTGCCAGATCAGCCTTTTCCTTACTAGTAAGCTTCTCTTCTACATCAGCTATATTTATAGTTGGAACTGTTCTCTGCTGATTCAACCTTTGTTCAAACTGAGCAAGCTTAGCGTTTTTAATACTTTGTTCAAGTTGAGAAATTAAATGTTTTATTGTCTCTTCATCATAAGCAATATATCTTCTATCCATGGCATCTGCAAGCTTAGCCTGTTTACTAATCCTATATGCAGAAGCCTTTCTTTGTTGCTTCTCTACACTCTCAGGTATTTCAGTTATCTGATTTATTTCCACTTTGCCTGTTTTTTTTTACCTTCAGCTGGTAACAAAACCTCTTCAGCCTCATCATCTATCACATATTCAATCTGTTGATTTTGGCCATACTTCATTTCTGTATCAAGCTTGTCATAAACGTCAGGCGCTATATTCTGTATTCTCATGTCTAGCATTATTCCAAGTGTTAAAGCTGTAATTATAATAACTAATCCAGAATAATAAATTCTATTATTTTTCATATATATCTCTCCCTTCTTTAGTTATTATTTACCTTTAATTGATGTTTATTCAATAAAGTATTAAAGCAATTATCACGAATAATCCTTCCAGTTTTTTAATATATATTTATATCTATTAGCAAGTCTAAGGGGGGATTGGGCTATGAATAATAATGAAGAGATAAAAACGTCATTTGATGAACCTCTGGCTTCAATATTACTTGGAAACTATCTAAAAACCTTTTTTAGAAAAAATACTTTATATCATAATGCTATTATTGTATGTATAGGGACTGATAAGTGCATAGGAGACTGCTTGGGCCCATTGGTCGGAACATTACTACAAAAAAGAAAATTTCCCCTATCTGTATACGGTACACTTAGTGACCCGATACACGCACTTAATCTGAAAGAAAAACTATGGAGTATAAGAGCAAAACATCCTTCTGCTATAACTATAGCTGTTGATGCATGTTTAGGTGAGGACGACGGAATTGGAAACATACAGATAAGAAGTGGAGCAATATATCCTGGTAAAGGGGTAGGAAAAAAATTACCCTCTGTAGGTAATATTTCAATAATAGGTATAGTAGACAGTTTAACGAATGACAACAACATAACTCTTCACAATATACGTTTGTCATTTGTAATGGAAATGGCTGAGGTAATAGTAGACAGTCTCATAAAAGGACTATGATAATTAGATATTAAGCGTAAAAAAAGCCATATCACATAATCTTGATATGGCTAACATCTCATTTTTTCAAATTAAAGCTTCATTTTCTTCATTTCTCTCCTAGAAAAAATCAATAGTCCAATAATAGTAGCTATATATGGAATTGTCTGAACTATATCTGATGCCCAACCAACTGCAGCCGCTGCATTTGACACAGCATCAGCTGCTCCAAACAATAATGATGTTATTGCTGTAGCAATAGGATTTGTTTTACCCATAGCTTCTGCTGCAATAGCAATCCAACCTCTTCCAGATACCATGTCTCTAGAAAAAGAAGAAACATATCCCATTGACATAAAAGCACCACCTAGACCTGCTAGCATTCCACTTAATAATAAGGCAATGGCTTTTGTTTTTATTACATTGATTCCAACTGATTCTGCAGCATTTTGGTTTTCTCCTACAGCACGTAAATGATAACCAAGAGCAGTCTTCTTTATCAATATATATACAAAGGCTATAGATAATAGAGAGAGATACGTTAAAATATTATGACCTGAAAAAATATCTCCTATCACTGGTATATTTCTGATAATAGGTATACTAATTTCAGGTATTACCTTACTAGCTATTGATGTAGAGCTTCCTTTATCACCAGTTAATAAATATAATAAAAATATAGTTCCTCCAGAAGCAAGGCTGTTAATAGCAATACCTCCTAAGAATACATTAGTACGATAATAAAGTGTGAAAAATGCTAAAACTGCAGCAAATAAAATTCCAGCTATCACTGCACCCAATAAACCAATTCCGGCACTTCCTGTAGCAGCACTGATAAATACTCCTGTAAAGGCTGATATCAACATAATACCTTCTAATGCAATATTAGCAATTCCTGCTGTATTGGCAACAACTGCTCCCATAGATGCAAATAATATCGGTGTTGCCACACGAAGAATTGAATAGAAAAATTGAGTTGAAAATATAATACCTAAAAACTTATTCATTTATTCAATCCCCCTTTCTATCCAACGTTGCTTATATGAGTGTAAAAATCTTTCAGCTGAAATAAGTAAAATAATTAAACTTTGCAGAATTATTACAAGTTCTGTAGGAACGTCAGATAAACGTGCGACCATATCTGCACCAATTCTTAAATATGCAACAAATAAGGCAGAAAAAATAACTCCTATTGGATTATTGTTTGCCAGCATCGCAATAAGTGCTCCGTCAAATCCATAACCAGGTAATGCAGACCATTCAAATCTCTTATGCATTGAAATACTTTCAATCGCTCCTCCCATACCTGATATTAATCCAGACACTATATGTGCAACAATAATTACCTTCATAACATTAATTCCAGAGTACTCCGCAAAGCGTTTATTTTGACCAACCATTCTTATTTCATATCCCCATTTTGTTCTATATATGAATAAGTAGACCAAAGCAGCACATATTAGAGCTATGATTAGTCCCGCATGAATCCTTGTTCCTGGAATTATACTTCCAAGAAGTGCAGTTTTGGCATAAGGATAAGATCCTTGAGAAGCCATTGGATCCTGCATATACTTAGACATAATGTAAGATCCTACTCCCAGCAAAACATTATTCATCATCAATGAAGATACTAATTCACTAGCTCCAAACTTTGCTTTTAGTAAACCTATAATCAACATAACAACAGCACCAACTAGAGCACCTGCAATAATAATAGTACCCTGATGAACCCCAAAAGGCAATGGTGCCCATATAGCAATCATGGATATTATAGCTCCACTAAAAAAGAAGATACCTTCTGCTCCCATATTAATTAAGTTAGCTTGAAATACAACAGACATTGCTAATCCAGAAAAAACAAGTGGAACTGCTGCTTCAATAATATTTCCAATATATCTGCTTTTAGTAAATGGACCAATGAAAAATAATCTAATAGATTTCAATGGATCATCACTTACTAGTATAATTAAAATGATAGCTACAATAACTGCTATGGCCATTGATGCAATCGTCCGCATTATGTTAAAGGATCTCTCTTTATTCATATAGCATCCTCCCTATCTGTTCTGGACTATGTTTTTTAGCGCCGAGCATACAAAGTCCTAATTCACTTTCCGATACTTCTGAGACATCTTCAAAGAAAGCTACTATTTCTCCTTCATACATGACTGCCAGTGAATCACACAGTTTCATGAGTTCATTTAAATCAGCAGACATCAATAACACTGCGCAGCCCTCATCTCTTAGCTTCACAATTTCTTTGTGTATAATATTAGCTGCTCCAATATCCACCCCACGTGTAGGCTGTTCTGCAATTAGTACCTTAGGAACATTTTTGCATTCTCGTGCAACAACTATTTTTTGTATATTCCCTCCAGATAGACTTCCTGCCTTCGCTTCAATACCAGAACATCTTATGGCATACTGTTTAACAGCTTCCTGTGCCATTTTAGATATAACATTTCTCTTTAAAAAAGATTTTCTGGATAGCTCAGGAGAATCATATTCATTAGATATCATATTTTCACTGATACTTGCATTACTTGCAACGCCTTTAAGCATTCTATCCTCAGGTATATAGCTATATCCTAATCTTCGAAGAGCTTTGACATTAAGCTTTTCAATATTTTCACCGTTAATTTCTATATATCCACCTTCGATATTCCGTGTTTTTGTAAGTATTTCTACTAGCTCAGTTTGTCCATTTCCTTGAACTCCTGCAATACCAAAAATAGTCCCTGATTTAACAATGAAATTTACTTTATTCAATATAGGATTTTTTTCATTTCCATAATAAGATAAATCCTTGACACGAATCCTTACTTCGCCTTCTTTTGCCTCTTTCTTTTGTATATCGGTATTTACTTTCCAACCAACAATTTTATCAGATATTTCTTGTTCTGATACGTCCTTAGTTAAAAATTCTCCTTCTTGACAGCCAGCTCGTAATACTGTTATACGGTCACTAATCTCTTTAACCTCTCTTATCTTATGAGATATAAAGATAATTGTATGACCTTGCTTTTTTAAATTAACAAGTTCAATAAATAGTTGTTCTGTCTCTTGAGGAGTTAGTACTGCTGTCGGCTCATCTAAAATTAAAATTTTTGCTCCCCTTGCAAGAGCTTTTAATATTTCAATTTTTTGCTTTAACCCAACCGGCAAAGTCCCTGTTATAGCATTAGGATCGATTGAAAATTTGTATTTCTCACTCAATTCTTTAGTGAACTTAACTGCCTCCTCATCCTTGACAAAAACTCCTCTTTTAGGCTCAATTCCTAGGGTAACATTTTGTGCAACTGTAAATGAGTCTATCAACATGAAATGTTGGTGTACCATTCCAATTCCATGAGCAATTGCATCCTTAGAAGAATTCATATCTAACTCAACATCATTTAAAAATATTTTTCCTGAAGATGGTTTCTCCATACCAAATAGTATCTTCATCAATGTTGATTTACCTGCACCATTTTCTCCAACTAAAGCATGGATTTCTCCTTCTTTCAATCCAAAGTTAATATTTTTATTAGCAACAACACCGTTTCCATATACCTTTGATACGCCTTCCATTCTTAAAAGATATTCTGACATTTCAAACCTTCCTTTTTGCAAGAAATTTTAATATAACCTGCTGCCTAGTATCAGACAACAGGTTATAAGTAATTTTAATTTAAGGTGCTACGGAGCTACGAATGTTACTAAAATCTTCTGTAGTCATTGTGTAAACATCAGATAGGGTTACTTCTCCATCTTTTACTTTCTTTTCTGCTTCTTCAACTAAAGCTATATTCTCTTTACTCATTAACTTCTCATAATAAGAGTTCTTTGCAATTCCTACTCCATTTTCTGCTAATCCAAGCTTAATAGACTCACCAAATTTCAATTTTCCTTCCATGTCTTGTCTAACTAAATCTACTGCATAAGTAGGTATCTGTTTAACAGCTGATGTAACTATATGTTCAGCTTGATTTTGGTTGCTTTCTTCTAAAGCTAACGCTTGGTCAGCATCCACACCAATTGCTAATTTATCTAACTCTGTTGTAGCTTCAATAACACCGATTCCTGAAGCACCTGCTGCTTGATATATAATTGAAACACCATTGTTATACATGATTGATGCTAACTCCTTTGCAGTAGCACTATCGATAAAGCTTCCAACATAAGAAGTGTTTACTTTTATATTAGGATTGATATATTGTGCTCCCTCGATATATCCCACTAAAAAGTAGTTGATGCCTGGTATATCCATACCGCCAATAAATCCAATTACATCTGAACCTGCTTCCTCTGCTTTTATTGCAGCAACAACACCAGCTAAAAAGCTCATTTCATTACTTTTAGTTGTTACACCTAAAACATTTTCAGAAAAACCTGTTGTATCAGTATCTAAATTAATAAATTTTTGTTCAGGATATTCTTCTGCTGCCTGCTTTAAAATATCATCTCCAGTCGTAGAGATTGTAAGAATAAGATCATACCCTGCTTCACAATAATCTTGGTAAGTAGCATAGTACTTAGATACGTCTGTTCCCATTTCAACCATAGCTGTTTCTACACCAAGTTCTGATTCGATTTTTGTGATTGCCTCTTTAGATGCATCAAAGAAAGATTTGTCACCTAAATTTCCTGGTATTAACAATGCTACCTTGTACTCACTGCCTTGTGTTGAATCTGTAGTGTTACCTTCTGAACTGTTACACCCAATCAATAATGTAGAAACCATCACTAATGCTAAAACAACTACCATTATTCTTTTTTTCACGTTTCTTCCTCCTTTTGTTTTTTGAATTTACTCAACCGGTTTACCAATACTAGTTAATTCGGCTAAATGTATTATACTTAGAGCTTTATGCTCTTAAATATTCACACAAAACATGTAAATAGCACATTACAGAGTTTTAATAAGAAAATCATAAAAATAAGTACGTCCACTTGAAATAAGCCCACAGCCATACATTCCATATTCATAGTGATCATCTTTTGTTTCTAAAATTAGCTCATCATTGATAAATAGCGATAATCTATCTTCGAAAACTTGAAAAGAAAGCTGATATTCCTTGTCCTCTACCCATGGATAATACGCTTCTTTTAAAATATCATATCCAAAATCATTTTTATACAAGCAAACTCTTCCATCCTTTGCAAATCCTGCAGCGTATCCCATCATAGCTCCTTTTGCTCTTGCTAGTAGGAGATGACTATGCCCTTGTAATGGCTTAATATTTGCAGTAATGGTATAATCCTTTTCAAAATAATTACCTCCATAAGCAAAAGCTGATTCATAACTTATTGCATGTAAATACTTATCTCGCTTTTCCCAATACCCACCATCTACTGAAAAAGGTGTAACTGTATTTAACTCTTGTTTTTGCTTATTTATATCAATGCTGTAGCAGCTTTTTCCACCTATGTTAAATTCATTTAAATAAATATTTCCATAAGTTTTTTCTCTTGAAAATTCTACACCTTCTAACATAAAGCCAACTTCATCTATCATATCACCTTCTGTATCTGGTATAGCAATTTCTAGATCGAACCAGCAATTTTCCTCATATTGCTTATGTCCTAATCGTAATATCCTTTTATCACTAAAAGTTCTTACATAAGGAATGATTCCTACTTGACTTCCTGAACATCTTTCAACTAAGAGCTTCATGCTCACAAGTTGTCCTGGATAAGCTGTCGGTGAAAATATAGGAGAGTATCTTTCGTCTGAAAAATCTTCCTTACCATAAAATGGTTTATAGAAAACTCGACACTGTTCTTCCATACCAATTCCATCAATAAGTATTTTCAACGATCCCAAGCCATCCATTGACTTATCCTTAGAATAGCTTGTCCCGCAGATATGTGGTTCTGAAACTCTAAAATTATGAGTAGAACCTGGTAGAGAAAAATCGAAATGAATTTCTCCAAAAGTTTGTCTTAATGTATTAGGGATATCTTGTCCATTAAGCTTATAACCAAGTACTGCAATTTCCTTTGCATACGAAGGAATATCAAGTATGTTTAAATATCCAGAAATGCCAGATAACACAACTCCATCATTTATCGGATTTCTATAGTGGTCAGGCAGAGCCTCTATTCCACCAAACACACCTAGTATAGTCCCAACATTTCCTGCATTACAGTCTGTATCCCATCCACACATGACTGCAATTTCAATCGTCTTAGAAAAATCTCCCTCTCCATAGAGCATTGCTAATACACATACTCCAGCATTAGGAATAATATGGCATATGCCGCCAAATTTATCATATCCCCAATTTTCCTCAAGCATTTTAAAGCAAGCTCTAAAGTCATGAGGATCTTCCAAATAGAACTGTAGGACACTTTGACTCACTTTATAATAATTGCTCTCTTTTGGTATCTGTTCAAGTCCAGCTTCGATTATTTGCAATATAGATTCTGCTTCAAAAGCTTTTGCTATGCAAGCACACATAAATCTTGCTCCATTAATGCCATCCCCATCATGAGATACACTGGCTGCCAATTCTCCATAATCAGCTGCTTTTTTAGGGTCATATGGACTTACCAAACCCCATGTATCAATGAATATCTGTCCACCAATTTGTTCCGCAATAATCTTTCCATTTTGTTTTATCGAACCTGATTCAGGCGCATTTATGCCATGCTTTAAATTAAGATAAGCAGTATGCTCTGTGCTAATCCCATATCCTCCCCACCAGAACATTCCTAAATTATCTCTAGTATAATTAAGCCATGCATCTCCGACATCTTTTGCTGTTATTGGTCTTTCTTTAGCGTCATATAGAGCTCTCAAGAAATAAACTGGTCCATTCACATCATCGTCTGCCGCAAAATTTTTGTATTCTTTTATATAATTTTTAATTGTTCCATAGGTTTTTAGAATACTATCTTCCGTCCAAACAGATGGTTCTAAAGGTGCTCCTAGACGGATTCCAATATTCATACCTAAGAAACCTGCATAAACCTTTTCCAGGTAATTCTCTTGTATCATTATTACCACCTCCTCCTTCACAGGTACATTGTTTATAGCGAAAATGCACGCTTCATAATTAAGTTCATAATTTCATTCAGATTTATATCAGAAGCGTAAAAGAACTTTTTGTCTACAGCTTGCTCAACTTCATAATAATTAGTTTTATGAACAATAGTTCCTCTAGTAAGTGATCCATTTAATTCCACACTATAATCGCCCTGATTCAAAGTTATTAATTTTTCATCAATTAGATATGCTATTAGCAAAGCATCATGAAGAGTAATTGGATATCCAGTACGTTCCATGAACATTTCCATTCCCTTGTGCAAATATTGCAGCTGAGGATTACTACTCTCCTTGATTTTATTAAGTTGATTTTGGGGCACTTTACAATATCTCGTTACATCTAGACCTATCATTGTAAGATTTTCAGCAAAGTCTGTAACTATTCGCGCTGCCTCAGGGTCGCATACAATATTCCACTCTGGAAAAGTAGAGGAAAATGCTCCTCCCATTGCAATTATATTTGCCTGCTTCATAACCTCTGGTGCCTTTAGAAAAGCCATTGCAAGATTTGTTTGAGGGCCCATTTCAACTATTATTGTATTAGGTTCTTCTTTTACTGTATCAATTATAAAATCTACAGCATCCTTTTCCAGATTTATTGAATGCTTTTTATGCAGAAGTTCTATCTGAATTGGAGCTTCTTTTGAGTCTACACGTTCGATTAATGGCACTCCATATCCTATATAGACCGGTATGTCAGATCTATCATACATATCTAACAGATCTTTAACCATATGCGCTCTTAATTCTGTATTTTTAAATACTGTTGTTATTCCTTTAATTTCAAGTTCATCTGAATTTAAGGCTAATGCTAAGGCTACTGCATCATCAACATCATCACCTATATCTGTGTTAATTAATATACTTTTTTTCATCAGTTCTTTTACCTCCTTTCATTCAAGCTATTTTTTATTTCATCTACATCCTTCCTACTGGGAACAGATGATTGTGCTCCTTTTTTAGTTACACTAATCGATGCTGCTATGTTAGCAAATTTGATAGCTTCATCAATGGATAAAGCTTCTGATAGTCCTACAGCTAAAGCTCCATTGAAACAATCCCCAGCTCCAGTCGTATCCACTGGTACTACTTTTCTGGTAGGATAATATTTGTGTCCTTCTTCATCTACATACATAGCACCTTTACTTCCTATTGTTACAATCACTTGTCTAGTACCTTGTTTAATTAGCTTTTTTGCTCCTTTAATAATGTCTTCTTGTGAACTAATCTTCTGACTAGTTAATATTTCAAGCTCGGTCTCATTAGGAGTTATAATATCAACTTTACTTAAAATATCCTTTGGGTAACCTTCTGGAGCAGGTGCTGGATTTAATATTATTTTTTTCCCTAATTCCCATCCGCGTTGAATCACATAGTACACAGCATCATAAGGAATTTCCATCTGAATCAAAATAATATCGCAATCTTGAATTAAGTAATCATTATCTTTTAAATAAGGTATATCGCATTTCTCGTTTGCGCCTTTAATAACTACGATACTATTATTAGCATGCTGATCTATGTGGATTAATGCGGTTCCCGTAGGTGCATTTTCACACTTTTTTATATGATCAGCATCTATTCCTACAGAAATAAGACTTTGGATCAATTTATCTCCATAGCTATCAAATCCAACACATCCTAGCATTGCAGCATTACCACCTAACTTCCCTACTGCATAGCATTGATTTGCACCTTTCCCACCAGGATTATTCCAAAGAGTCTCTCCCAACACTGTTTCGCCCAGATTTGGTATTCGTTTCATATTTGAAACTATATCCATATTCAAGCTGCCTACTACTAATATCTTTTTCATAATGCTTATTTCCTTTCATATTCAAATATTATTCTTAAAACACATCTCTCTTCCTTGTACTCTCACGAATAATCATATGTGTAGATAAATACTCATCTTCATCATTCGCTTTGCCATTGATAGACTCTATCAATTTATAAGCAGCTTGATATCCTATCTCATAAATGGGCTGAGCTACTGTTGTCAACATAGGTGAAATTATCTCACCAATATTAATATTATCAATGCCGACCACTTCTACCTCGTCAGGAACTGAAATATCCATTTGTCTTAATGCTTTTAGTACTCCAATAGCAATAATGTCTGATCCTGCAAAAATTCCTTTAATCTCTCTATGTTTTTCCATCAATGAAAAGGTTCTCTCATAACCAGATTCGATACTGTATTCCCCATATGATATGTATTCATCCTTCAGTTGATAACCAAATTCTTTAATCGCTTTTTCGTAACCTTGAAAACGTTTTATAGAAGTATCAATACCACATGTCCCACCAATATAAGCAACATCTTCATATTTACCAGAAAGTAAATATGAAGTAGCCTTATACCCTGCATCAAAGTTATCAATAAATACTCCATTGTATCTTTTTAAGTCCTCTGTTTTACGGTCAATAAGAACTACAGGAATATTAATATTGTAGAATTTTTCTTTAAATTTCAAGTCCTTGAAATCTCCGCTAGCATTTAAAACAATGCCATCTACTCTTTTTTCTAAAAAAGCATTTAAGTAAGTCTTTTGCTTTTCAATACTCATGTCAGAATTACATAAAAACACAGTATATCCATGTTTTATAGAGCAATCTTCTACACCTCTTACTATCTGTGAAAAAAAAGGGTTATGTACATCGGGTATTATCAGTCCAATAGTTTTTGTTTTTGATACTGTAATACTTCTCGCCATTAAATTAGGAACATATCCTACTTCATCGATAATACTCAAAATTCGTTCCCTTGTTTGATCTGATACTCCTTCAGGCTTATTATTTATTACTCTTGATACAGTTCCTTTCGATACATTTGCCATTTTAGCGATATCTTTGATGGTTAATTTCATGAATATTCCCTTCTTTTATATAAGATTGTTATCCATCCATACTAATATCTTTAAAACTAAAAGTATTAGTAAACCGGTTTAGTAATTTGAGGATATTCTATCATAATGACATGTATTTTGCAACTTTAATAATTTTTTAACTTAATGACAATTTTAAAGAGCACATTAGTCTGTGCTCTCTGGATTTGAATATTGCAATATATCAAATATCAGCTTACATGCTTCTTCTCTTGTTATATAATCCTTTGGTCTAAATTTGCCCGCAGTGCCTTTCATTAAGCCTTTTGCTTGTACACTTTTTACTGCATCCAATGCATACTCTGAAACATCATCGATATCTGTGCATTCTGTCTCAATAAGATCTTGTTCTGAATACGCTTGCATTGGAAAAATAATTTTGGAAATAACTACTGCAATATCTTCTCTAGTTATATATCCATTAGGATTAAAAAGGTTAAACTCACCATGACCAATAAACAACCCGACTTTAGATACTGCTTTTACATGCTCAACAGCCCAGCTTTTTATTTCATTTGCGTCAGCATATGTAAGCTGATAGTCTGTCCCATCTAGTTCTAGTGCTTTAGATATAAGTACGCTCATTTCCTGTCTAGTAATAAAATCATCAGGATTAAAACTTTCACCTTCACCAGATATTATACCTTTTTTGTGAAGGTCTAATATGTAATCCCTTGACCATATATTTTCTATATCGTCAAAAGGGTATATACTTTTAACTCCAGTCTTAGTTATCCAATTGCCTCTTAGCCAGCCTTCTACCCCAGTTTTAACTTCTTTAATCTTGTACCAGAAATACCCATCTTTTAAAACTGGTCCCTCTATTATCTCTAAAGACATGCTTGCAGCAACATCAGATACCTTGTCCCCATTAGGAGTTTTCAAAATAGGCATATAGCTTCTGCCATCAAGTTTAACTATGTCTTTCTTCTGATAAGTTAGGATGTCTCCATAGTGCATTTCATTGGGTGTATCATAATGAGTTTCTTTACTTGGAAGTCCTTGTTTAGGTAATAGTTTTGGATCTATAGGTGTGATTTTCTGACCATATTCATTTTGTGCTATCTGGTATATAAGTTCTGGGTATGTATATTTCTTTAAATTCATGTTTGGATTATTACTTTTACTCCAACCATTGTAAGCCCATATTGCGAAATACCAGTTTTCTAATACATTAGGATTCATATCGCCAATATGTGGTAGCCTTTCTACTGCTACATCCCATTTTCTGAGTAAAACATCTGCTCCTGCCTCAATATTATAGTCTATGTCATATTTTAGTTTTTCTGAGTCAAACCAGCCATAATTATTATGTATTTGCATCAAACCAATACTTCCTCTACTTCCCATAAAAACTGTTCCATCTTTATTGTACTGTTGATACGTGCTTTCAACTCTAGCTATTGATTTTAATATAACTGAAGGTATACCTCTTTTTCTAGCAATCTCTTCAACCTTTTGTTCTAATTCTTGTCTTGATGGATTTTTTCTCTCGTTGTCACAGTGTCCTTTATCAATCGTCAGGAAAAATATTAACGTCATACTAACAACAAACGTCAGATATTTTCTTAACATACTCATCCTCCTTGCTCATGTACATATTAATATCAAAGTAATAGATATTTAATAGAACATTTTCCATTATTTTTCATATTTTTGACTAATATTTATATTCTATACTAAAAATTAAATTTTGTAAAATGTAACAAATCGAAATATTTTTTTGTTAATAAAAAACTTATAATGCTAAATCTTTAACAAAAAATGTAAAGGACATTACATAAATATGAATAAAAAGATAATCTACCCTTATAGTTAATAGAGCAGATCATATCTACAATAAATATGTTATTCATGCCAATATTGATTAATTCATTTCTTATTAATGTTGTCCATTATTCCTAAATAAACCTTTAAGTTGTGAATAAAGGTTTCAAAGCTAACCCCCTTTTCAAATATGAAGTAATTGTAAATTAAGTCTTTTCCAACTTCGTCTAAAGCCTCCTTCAAATCATTATATGATATTTTTATTGCTTGCTCATTTTCTTCTTTTAACTTTTCTTGAATAGAGTACATGAAATGCTCCAACATAATATTCCCTGATTTTCCTTGTTTTGTATTCATAACGTTTACATTATAGCATAAATTTCTTCTTTTTGCATCAAAATTATATATGATGTTCTTTGTGTGTTAGGATTAATTCAGAGGTGATAAAATGGGTTTTGCTGAAAGGTTAAGGCATCTTAGAGAAGACATAAACCTTAATCAAAGTGAATTGGCTAAGTTACTGAATATAAGTAGACAATCTATAAGCAACTACGAAAATGGAGCTAGATTCCCAAATGATGAAAAGCTTATTCTCAGAATCGCTCAATTCTTTGGTGTGTCAATTGATTATCTACTTGGCGTAACTAATATACGAAACTACTATTCATTTTCTCAAGCTGAAAGTAAAAATACTAATATAAAAGAAACCAGTTGTAGTTATAATACATCTAAAAGTGAAGCCCTAGAAGATCTATTTTATGAAGTAGATGACTTATCTGCTGAGGTTATAAACAAAATAACAGCAACTATACGATTGTTTAAAAATAAATAGAGTCAGGGAGCAGTTCAACTCAAAAATGAACTTCCCCTGACTCTATTTCTAGTCTACATAAAATTGTCATTATATATTTCAAATTTTAACAATGGTGGTGCATCATAATATTGCAAAATCAATATCACTTTTGTCTGTCAATTTATTTCTGGCGTATGACCCAAAAACATAAGCAAAAACTATTTGTGGATTATTAAATAAAATCTCCTTACATTTTATTAAATATCCACATTCTCCACATCCTTATATTTATTACTCTACTAAATTTATTACTAAGATTATCATGTCATTAAAGTTGTTAATTCAAAATTTATGATATTAATAATATCTACTTATGATCTAAATATAGATAAAGCAAGCAAAAGTATAACTTACTTTCACCTGCTTTATTCTCTTACTCGTTTAACGTATTCTCTTCATTACTTCTTTTTCTATTGCTTTAAGTTTAGCATTTGCGTCATAACAGTCATTTCCATTAGCTGAAATGTATATCTTAAGCTTTGGTTCTGTACCTGAAGGCCTTAATGCATACCATGAATCATCATCTAAAATGTATTTCATCACATTTTCTGATGGTAGAGATATATGTGTACTTGTGCCTAATTTACAGTCATAGCTCTTTCCTGTTTTGTAGTCATTTACCATACATACTCTGGTATTGTCTATCTCTGCAGGGTAATCTCTTCTAAAGCTGTCCATTATCATATCTATTTTCTTTTTACCTTCTATACCTTCTAGATTTACTGAATAAAGTTCTTCTACATAGAAGCCAAATCTATCATATAAATTCATCAATGCCTGATATAGATTCAATCCCTTCTTCTTGTAGTACCCAGTCATTTCACATATCACCATCGATGCTACCACAGCATCTTTGTCTCTTGCAAATGTTCCTGTAAGATATCCGAAGCTCTCCTCATATCCAAACTGGAAGCTATAGTCACCATTTTCCTCAAATTGCTTTATTTTTTCCCCTATATATTTGAATCCTGTTAATGTATCAATAGTTTCAAGTCCATAGTGCTTAGCTATAACTCTACCTATCTCACTTGTAACTATTGTCTTTACTATTATTCCGTTGTCAGGAAGTACCCCTTTATCTTTTCTGCTACACAAAATATAGTCTAGCAGCAATGCACCAGTTTGATTCCCATTTAGAACTATATATTTGTTATTGTTATCTTTTACAACAACTCCAACTCTATCGCAATCTGGATCAGTTCCTAACAGTATATCTGCTCCTATTTGATTACCCATTTTTATAGCTAGCTCAAATGCCTTTGGATCCTCAGGGTTTGGATAACCTACTGTAGAAAACTGTGGGTCAGGTAATTCCTGCTCCTTTACCACATGAACATTACTGTATCCTAGTTCATTTAATACTCTTCTCACTGGAATATTCCCTGTTCCGTGTAAAGGAGTATACACTATTTTGATGTTCTTATCTACATCATCCCTTATACTTAGGCTCTTCACCTTTTCTATATATATCTCATCTATTTCTTTACCAATTATTTTTAATAGCCCTTTTCCTAGAGCTTCATTTTCATCCATAGTCTTGATACTTGAAAACTCATTTATAGCATTAACCTTATCTATAACCTTATGGGCAATTTCTGGCACTAGCTGACCTCCATCACTCCAATAAGCCTTATAGCCATTGTACTCAGGCGGATTATGAGACGCAGTTAATACGATACCCGCATTAGCACCTATATGTCTTACAGCAAATGAAAGCTCAGGAGTAGGTCTTAAACTCTCAAATAGATAAGCTTTTATACCATTAGCTGCTAAAACTAAGGCTGCTTGCTTTGCAAACTCATCAGATTTGTGTCTAGAATCATATGCTATAACTACGCTTAATTTTTTATTGCTGCTTTCCTGCTCTTCATTTTTAGCTTTTGATTCTTCATTCTCAATTATAAAGTCTGCTAATCCTTGTGTTGCTTTAGCTACAGTATATTTATTTATCCTATTTGTTCCTGCACCTATCTTTCCCCTTAGACCACCTGTACCAAATTCAAGATCCTTATAAAATCTATCTTCAATCTCAGCTTCATTATCTTTAATTTTAATGAGCTCAGCTTTAGTTTCTTTATCAAAATACTCGTTTTTAATCCAATATTTATATTTATCTATGAAATTCATTCCAACACCCCACTGTTTCTTAGTTTATGAATCGTAAAGCAAGTCAGAGAAAGATTCTGTGATTATGCATCACAGGATCGTTCTCTGACTCTTTTTGGTTACAGTCATACTATTCACTATTCTATTCACCCATTCTATTCCTTGCTGTACATACTCTTTACCTTTGTAGTTAAAATCAGGCTCAAGACCTATACATATATTGCTATTATATAAAAGCACCTCTCTCAAAGTTCTTTCAACATCAATCCATCCATTTTGAACCCTTTGATCAGGATGAACTGGAATATGACCGTATTTTTCCAAATCTTCTATCCCCCTGGTATTCCAAAGATGCATCACTTTTATATATGGAAGCATATCATTAAGCTTTTCAAAATAATCAAAACCGTACATTTGACATGCAATATAAAAATGGCCAATATCTAAACATATGCCTAGATTTGAATAATCCTTAATAAGCTCTATCCAGTCACCTGGTTCATAAAACTTATCATTATATCCTGAATACTCTAAATATATTGGGACATTGTATTTTATACTTAAATCATTTATTTTTTCTATGCTATCCTTAGCAAGTTCATTTATTAAGTTTTGATCTGCCTTTCCATCTATATCTTTACAAGTAAAATGAATCACAACGTGTTCTGTTGGCAGACTCTTTGCCATCTTTAGGTTGACCTCGAGTATTTCAAAAGTTGCTTTTCTCAGTCTACTATTACTATTTAAATAATATGTTATAGTAGGATCAACCTGATGAAACACTGGTGCATGATAACTTATCTTTATTGGAAACCTCCTAGAAAGCTTTAGAAGCGAAGTAATCTCATTAGCACCTGAGAATTTGTGGCATAGCTGTACTCTTTTAAAATTGTATTTAGTAATATAATCAATTCCAACGTTGTGAATAGAAATACAGAGCTGCGGATTCATCTCTATCCTCCTAACTAAACATTGTTACATTTTGTTTATTACATTATATTATGATTATATAAAAAATGCGACTAGCTTGTATACAGTATTACAATACTAATTTCTATATATTTTTGTCTTTTCCTCTATTAACATGTCACAAAATTTTGTCAGTTCGCAACACATTCTAGCTTTTTTTAACATATATAACTAGATTTTTTAACATTTTAGCAAATATATTTTATCACAATAAGAGAGGAAAATCTGACATAATTCATTTAAATATAAAAAAGGCTTTTATTTAAATACTAATATATTAAGGAAGCCTTTCTTGAAACCCACTTAACGGAAAGTTTTCTTTAAGGTAATTTAAACCTTTTCTATGAATTATAAAAAAATCCAGAAAATATATATGCAAATTTTCTGGATTAACAAAAATGACAAACAAAACGTTTTCTTTGTTTTTTTATGCTAGAATGTATATAAGAATATTAAGAGGGGGCAATGTCATGAAGCTTACAGTGTTAGTAGATAATAGCACGCTTACAGGCAGTCAATATTATGGAGAACCTGGCTTATCGTATTATATCGAAGATAATGATACTAAAATACTATTTGACACAGGATATTCTGATATTTTTCTACATAATTCATTAAAAATGAATATTAGCCTAAATGAATTAGATTATTTAGTTATATCTCATGGACATGACGATCACAATAGAGGGCTTAAGTATCTTATTGAGTATTTTCAGAAAACAAAAGTGAATAAAAAGCCTACTTATATCTCTCATCCATTAGTATTTACTCCAAGAGTTCTTGACTCGAAAAACATAAACTATGTAGTAGAAAAGAGTTTACTAGAGCAGAACCTCAGCATTAATTTAAGCAGCACACCCATTTGGCTAAATAAAAATATCGTATATTTAGGTGAGATAAGACGAAGACATCCTTTTGAAAATAATCATCCTATAGGTAAGAAAATAATAGATAAAGGTGAAAGCGATGACTTTCTATATGATGACTCTGCTTTAGTCTATAAATCAAACAAAGGTTTAGTTATAATAACAGGGTGCTCTCATTCAGGCATATGTAATATAATTGATCAAGCCATAGAGGTATGTGGTGATAATAGAATATTAGATATAATTGGAGGCTTTCATCTACTAAATCCTAGTGAAGAACAGATAAGTAAAACTGTAGAGTATATTGCGAGTATGCACCCAAAAGCTTTGCACGCTTGCCATTGTACTGATTTATCTTCCAAGATAAAATTATCATCATCTGCTCCATTAAAAGAGGTTGGAGTAGGTTTAAAGCTAGAATATATTTAATGATATATGGAAAAAGCCATCATAAGAGCAGTCCTCCATAAAACAGAATACACAAAGTGCTTATGGGCACTGCCAAGCAAGATGTCTAAACAAGGTATCGTTCAAGCCGAACCATACTTTGTTTTACTTTGTTGAGAAGCTGAATGATCTCTCCTATACACTTGGATGCTGAGCATGATGCATAACGAGATATACAGCCAACAGACAAGGAATGTATTTTATTTGCAGTTTGATTCTGCTCGCGATATAATAACTTAATATAGAGGTGGTGTGCATGTTCAAAATAGGTGAGTTTTCCAAATTAACGCAAGTATCAATCCGAATGTTAAGATATTACGATGAAACAGGATTACTAAAACCTGCTGAAATAGACAAGTTTACAAATTACAGACTATATTCCATAGAGCAAATTCCTGTTTTGAATAAAATAATATTCTTGCGGGATTTAGGTTTTAATGTTTCTGAAATTACGATTACCCTTAATCATTGGGACGATGAATTTATAACCAATCAACTTGACAATAAACGTCTGGAAATTGAGAGTACAATTAAGGCCGAACAAGATAAGCTATCTAAAATTGAACTGGCCAAAAGGGATATCCGACAGGAAAAGATAACAATACACTACAATGTTTCCATCAAATCTATTCCTAGTTATCAGGTGTTTTCTTTAAGACGAATTGTCCGTGATTATTATGCCGAGGGGCAATTATGGAAAGAAATGTTGGCTTTTGCAGACGAAAATAATATCCCCATTTCAAACAATACATTTACCATCTATCACGACACAGATTATAGAGAAACAGACGTTGATATTGAAATATGTGCGACTGTATCCCGAATAGGAAAGAATATATGTGGTTTTAACTATCGAAATACGGAACCTGTGCCAATTATGGCATGTACTATGGTATATGGGCCTTTTGAAAACATTGCGAGTGCATACCTTTCTTTTGCAAACTGGTTACAAGCGCATAGTCAATATAAAATGACCGGGCAGAGCAGGCAAATTGTCCACTGCGGTCCATGGAATGAGGAAAATCCGGATAAGTACTTAACCGAAATCCAAATACCATTGGAAAAAATATAATAAAAAGCGTTTTGCAGATTCTTTTGTAAGACGCTTTTTTGTTATTGACTCTCACATGATGTGAGGGTCTACACTGAATTTACAGATAAATTAATTTTATTATGGAGGTATGCACTATGCAGAATTTTCAAGTAAACCCTATCGGCAAAATCAACGTAAATGATGACGGAATGTTTATTGAACTTGAGCCAAAATATATTCCTGCTTTGCAAGCTTTGGACGGATTTAGCCATATCAATGTTATCTGGTGGTTCAGTGACTTCGATAATGAAGAAATGAGAAATATACTTGAAGCACCCCAGCCATATAAAAAAGCTCCACCCGTAATGGGTATATTTGCCACAAGGTCGCCTATTCGTCCAAACCCTATCGCATTAACTACGGCACAGATTATTTATGCTGACTACTCAAAAGGCATCATTCAAATTGCCTATATTGACGCTAATGATGGAACGCCCGTGCTTGACATAAAGCCGTATACGCCAAACCTTGACAGAGTTGAATGTCCCGGCGTACCGGAATGGTGCAGTCATTGGCCTAAAAGTTTAGACAGATCGGAAGATTTTGATTGGGAAAACGAATTTAATTTTTAGTATTCAATATAGGCCAATAATATAAAATTCCAACTGCCTGCTATCCAATGAGGAAGTGGTAGGTCAATAATAGCGCGCTTTTAAGAGCCTTCCAATGGCAGTATTGCGATTGGTGGGCTTTTCATGCTTGGAGAAATTTACAGCAAGAATTGTAGTAGCCCGTGCCATGCAAAAGACAGACCGTTACGTTGTCCACAACGAAGCCTACCAGAAGAAAATCATATCCACTCGAGAACGCCATAACGATAGAAACCTTGCGGCAAAGTGTGCGGGCAACACCTTTTGCCTCTTCTGCTCTTTGGAGGAGACCGGGGTGCAGGGCTGGCCCCGTAAAAGCTATCAACTACCGCTTTTTTACAGTTCGCAAACCCACATAAGTTCAGTTATGATCTGTTGGGTATCCTGCCGGAACTGAATGCACCAGTAGACGAAAAAAAGGTGTAGTTTTTACGCTACACCATTCTTTCAGATCTAATTCAATACTGTTTTACGAAGGACGCACAAATAATGGCCTTTTTATTGAGCAAAAAGGGGGATGATTTTTTGCTCACTTACTGACACTAATCCTACATCAGTTATTTTTGCATTTGGTATAACCGGTAAAGCAATAGTTGCTATCCTGAGAAGAGGATTTTTGTTGTCTATTCCTAAGCCTCTTATTTTTTCCTTCATCCTAGAAATAGTTTTATCAATTTCTTCAGCTGACTGTGGTGACATAAGACCTGCTATGGGTAAAGGCAGTATATCAAGTGCCTTTCCGTCCAAAGCACATGATATTCCTCCTTTGCTTTGAATAACTGCATTAACTGCAGCTAGCGCATCTTTTTCATTGGAAGCTACAACTGTTAGATTATGGCTATCATGTGACACCGTTGCTGCTACTGCTCCTCTCTTTAGTCCAAAGTTTCGTACTAATCCTATGCTTTTATTTTCTTTTCCATATCTATTAAATACAACTACAATATTTAAGTCATCATCATTGCTTATATCAATATATCCATTTTTTATAGGCACATTCTCAGTTTTATATTCAGTTATAGATGAGTTTATTGATAAATAGTTTATAACATTTACTGATGCATGCGTGTCTGTACCTTCACACTTTATCCTAAAGTCTTCTTCTAAGGGTTGCTTTAAATTAACTGTATCTATTTTTTCTACTTCATGCTCTATCTGTTGTATTGTTTCTAACAGCTTTCCACCTTTTGCAACAAGCTTTCCCCTGCAAAGTACATACTCAGACTTCATATCTTTCAAATCTGGCATAAGTAGAATATCTGCGGCATATCCAGGTGCTATCGCGCCTAGATTCTCTATTCCAATAGAACTCGCAGCTTGGATAGTAGCGCATCTGATGGCATATATTGTATCTAATCCGGCTTCAATAGCTTTTTTTACTGCAAAGTTCATATGTCCATCTCTTAAAATATCCCCTGGCTCCCTGTCATCGGTACACAATGTCATATTTGGTGGGTAAAAAAAGTTTTTCGTCGCCGATACTATCTCAGCTACATTCTGAGACATAGAGCTTTCTCTAGCATCAACTGTCATACCCATTCTCAGCTTATTTCTAGCCTCTTGACCAAATCTGGATTCGTGATCGTTATTAGGACCTGCACATATATATGCAGACAGATTTCTTCCACTAAGCATAGGTGAATGTCCTTGTATAAAGACACCTTTTTTCTCTGCAAGCTCAAGAATTTCAACCATTCTTTCACTGTTATTTATAACTCCACTAAAATCCATAACCTCTCCAAGACCAACTACTCTCTCAAGCTTTAGCAGTCTCTCAATGTCATCAGCTTGAAAAGTAGCTCCTGCATTTTCTAATCCAGGTACAGCCGGAATACAAGATGGAGCTAGAATGTAGTTTCTTAGGGGAAGATTCTCACTTGCCTCATGCATATATTCCACAGCATCTATTCCTAAAACGTTCCCAATTTCATGAGGATCAGTTATTATAGTCGTTGTTCCATGGGGTATAACAACCTTGGCATAGTTAGCTGGAGTAAGCATACTGCTTTCTATATGAAGATGAGTATCAATAAATCCTGGAACAGCAAACATTCCTTTGGCATCTAGATATTCTTTTCCTTCCATTTCATACTTATTTTTTTCAATACAATCAGGGTCAGCTTCAATATGAGCAATAAATCCATCATGTATACCTATGTCAGCAGCATATATTTCTCCAGTAAATACATTTACTAACTGAACATTTTTTATAACTAAGTCCATTGGCCTTTTCCCCACAGCCGCCTCAACAAGTTCTACTCTATTTCTTATCTGTATTTTCATATAATCCTCCTTCCTAGTAATTTTGAGATAATAAATATATTACTTAGCCAAATCTATTATAGTATCAAGTAGTATATCACAGCCTAATTTGATGTCTTTATAGTCAGTCATTTCTTCTGGCACATGACTTCTTCCGTTTATGCTCGGTACAAATATCATACCTACATCTGTTATATCGCCTAACATACAAGCATCATGTCCTGCTCCACTGTTCATCATTTTGTATCTTATATTTCTTCTTTTAGCTGAACTTTCTATTACTTTAATTACTTTATTTGATAAAGTAATCCCCTCACCTTCACCTGTAAGTTCCATCTTAGCAGTTACGTTGTATAGCTTTGATACTTCATTAACTTTTCTCTCAATCTCTTGTGCAGTAATATCTACACCGTCTTTAGTTACATCTCTAATATCAATAGTAAAGTATACTTTTTCAGGAATTACATTGAGTACATTAGGGTAACAAACTATCTTACCTACCGTACCAACAGTACTACAATATGCTTTTTCTTTTATGATATTATCTATGGATGAAATAACTTTAGAGGCTGCTGCCATAGGGTCTCTTCTAAGATTCATAGGAGTTGCTCCAGCATGATTTGCTACTCCAGTAAACTCTACTCCATATCTTTTTACTCCTGCTATTGCTTTAACTATTCCTATAGGAATACCTTCTGAGTCTAATACAGAGCTTTGTTCTACATGCATTTCTATCATAGCTTTTACATCCTTAGCTTTTAGAACATACTTTTCTATGCTATCTGGGTTTAAACCGAAGTTTTTTGCTGCCTCATACATGGAAAGTCCCTTATCATTATGCATTCTTTTATAATCTTCAACATTGAATTTTCCAGTCATTCCCTTGCTTCCAGCCATAGGACTTCCAAAGTTACAGCCTTCTTCTTCAACAAAAACAACCACTTCAACAGGATTAGTCAGATTTATGTTATTTTCACTAAGAACTCTCACCACTTCCAGTCCAGCTACTACTCCAACTATTCCATCAAATCTACCACCATGCTCTACAGTATCAATGTGAGAACCAGTCATAATTGCAGGAGCATTTTTATCACTGCCTCTGTATCTGCCCCTTATATTGCCTATAGCATCTATTATCACATCCAACCCTACTTTTTTCATTTCAGATATGATGTATTCTTTAGCTAACTTATCTTCTTTTGTATAAGAAAATCTTGTGTATCCATTGTTTAAATCACTATTATATTCATTTATTTTTTCAATATCATGTATTATCCTTTCGAGATTTGTTTCCACATTCTCAACCTCCCAATATGCAACAGCATCAATTTTGCCGATATCCATCGAACTTCTATTCTAATGCTGTTTTTAAAGCTATCTCAACCATATTGTTAAAGGTTTCTTGTCTTTCTTGAGCTGTTGTAAGTTCTTTTGTTATAATACTGTCACTTACTGTTAGAATTGACAATGCCTTTGCATTATACTTAGCTGCAACTGTATATAATTCGGCTGTTTCCATTTCAACAACTAATGTTCCGTACTTAGCCCACATTTTCCATGCTTCTGGATTGTCTCCATAGAACAAATCACTAGTAAGTACATTCCCTACTTTTACATTCATGCCTAGTTCTTTTGAAGTACTGTATGCTTTATTAAGAAGCTCAAAGTTAGCTGTTGGTGCATAATCAAGTCCACTAAACCTAACTTTATTCGCACCAGAGTTTGTTGAAGCACTCATTGCCAACACAACATCTCTAAGCTTGATATCTTCTTGCATTGACCCACAGGTCCCAATTCTAATCAAATTTTTCACATCATAATTCAGTATTAGTTCATTAACATATATTGATATTGAAGGTATTCCCATACCAGTTCCTTGAACAGATACTCTTTTTCCTTTATAAGTTCCAGTATATCCGTACATTCCTCTTACTTCGTTATAACACTTTGCATCTTCTAAAAAATTCTCTGCAATATATTTAGCCCTTAAGGGGTCTCCTGGTAGTAAAATTGTCTCAGCTATGTCTCCTTGTTTTGCTCCTATATGAATACTCATGCTAGTTCCTCCTTTTAATATTTATATTCTAGGTTTCTAGTTCACTGTCTCTTTTTCCATGTGTTTACTTTTTAGCTTATTTACTTTTGAAGTTTGGTTTGAAGAATATACTATTAATCCAATGATTGTTGCTACATAAGGTATAGCTTGTATAAACTCTGATGGTATTCTTATTGATTGGAGAGAATTTGATAATGCATCTGCAAGTCCAAAGAATAAAGATGACAGAAGTATTCCAAAAGGTGTACCTCCACCCATTGCTTCTGCTGCTAATGCTATAAATCCTCTGCCTGATGTCATGTTTGTAGAGAACCATGAGACATATCCCATAGACATGTATGCTCCACCTAATCCTGCTAATGCACCACTCATTAATAAAGCAATATATTGAATCTTTATAACACTTATACCTACAGAATCAGCTGCATCTTTGTTCTCTCCCACTGCCCTTATCTTGTACCCTATAGGCATTCTATAGATAAGAAAATAGATAAGTACAACTGCTATCAATGAAAAGTAAGTCAAAATATTGTGACCAGAAAGAATAGTCCCTATTACTGGTATTCTGTCTATAATAGGCAGTGTTATCTTTGGAAGTACATGGCTCTTTAAAGACGATGATATCCCTTTATCATGCGCAACAAGATAAAGAACAAATACTGTCCCACCACTTGCCATTAAGTTTAATGCTATACCAGATAGTATAATGTTGGCTTTAAGCTTTAATGAAGAATAAGCAAGAATCATTGCCATTGCTATTCCGGCTATTATAGCTCCTAAAAGCCCAATCCATGCACTATTAGTATATGCACTAACTATTACTCCAGTAAGAGCTGATGTTAACATAGTCCCTTCAAGAGCAATATTGTTTACTCCTGCTTTTTTAGACACCTGAGCTGCAAGAGCAGCAAAAAGTATAGGGGTCGTTACCCTTAATACAGCATATCCAAAACTAGCTGTAAAGATTGTTTCAAGTAATGTATTCATATTACATTTCCCCCTTTGCCGCTACACTGCTTATACTATTTTTCGCTTCACTATATATTCTCTTATTCTTCCAATGTGCTAAAAATCTCTCTGCAGCAATAAGTAATATCATTATGCCTTGAATAATAGCTACAACTTCACTTTGCACATCTGACATTCTAGACATGATGTCAGCACCAATCCTAAGATAAGCTAGAAAAAAAGCTGAAATAGGTATTAATGCTGGATTTCTTCTGGCTAAAATAGCAACTATAACTCCATCCCATCCATACCCTGGAGAAGCTGACCAAGAAAACCTTTTATACATTCCTAATACTTCTATAGCTCCACCCATCCCAGCTATAATACCCCCTATAGCCTGTGAATATAAAATTACTTTCACAGTGTTAATTCCTGAATACTCCGCAAATTCTTTGTTTTGTCCTACCATTCTTATTTCATAGCCCCATCTCGTTCTATATAAGAAATAGTAGCAAAATACTATCATTCCTATAGCTATAATCATTCCCCAATGTATCCTAGTTTTTGGAACTATGATTCCAAGCACAGCAGTTTCTTGAAACCTCTGCGACACCATAGCGCCTGCATTAACATCTCTAAGGTAATAATTTATAATAAACATACCTAAATAAAACACTATATAGTTTAGCATAAGGGATGATACAAGCTCATGAGCATTCCATTTAGTTTTAAGTACTGCGGGTAACAAGCAAACAATACTTCCTACTATCCCGCCAATTATTACAGCAACTGCTGGATGAATTCCAAATGGAAGTGTAACTTTAATAGCAATAACTGTCGCCACAATTGAACCTATAAAGAAAGAACCCTCTGCACCTAAGTTGAATTGTTT
Organism: Brassicibacter mesophilus; assembly: GCF_050433385.1. NCBI lineage: Bacteria > Bacillati > Bacillota > Tissierellia > Tissierellales > Thermohalobacteraceae > Brassicibacter > Brassicibacter mesophilus. Next base: position 166,120 of record NZ_JBNPXI010000004.1, on the reverse strand, counting down.
TGCTTGAAACATAATGCTTATAGCTAGCCCTGTAAATATTAGAGGTATAGCAGCTTCAAGCACATTACCAAAGTGTCTTATTGATTTTAATGGTCCTATTAAGAATGATTTTAATGCTATCATCGGTTCATTACTCACTAAAAAAATTATTAAAATTGCTATGGCTAGTGAAATAAGTACTCCGAGGATAGTTCGTATCAACTCAAAATATGTGTTTTTATTCATGAACTCCCCTCCTTACTTCTTCCAACGATTGTCTCTTAATACCGAGCATATATAATCCTAATTCTTCTTCAGTAACTTTTGAAGCATCATCAAAGTACGCCACTATTTCTCCTCCGTACATAACTATAAGGCTGTCACTAAGCTCTAATACCTCATTTAAGTCAGCAGATACAAGCAATATTGAACTTCCTTTATCTCTAAGCTCTACGATTTTATTTCTTATAAATTCTGTAGCACCAACATCTATACCTCTAGTAGGTTGGTCTGCAATAAGTAATTTAGGGTCCTTAGAAAACTCTCTTGCTACAACTACTTTCTGAATGTTTCCGCCTGAAAGCATTTTCACAATTTGATTCGAAGAATTACATTTAACTTTATATTCTTTTACTAACTTGTTTGATAAATCCTTGATCTTATTCATCTTAAGAAGCATCTTCCCAGTTAGCTCTGGAGAATCGTATTTATCTGATATCAGATTCTGCTCAATACTCACATCTCCAGCAACCCCATATGTCATCCTATCCTCTGGTACATGTGAAGTCCCAAGCTCTCTTATATTTTTAATACTCATATTAGATATATCCTGTCCAAGTATACTTACATTACCTTTTATAGATTTTCTCATTCCAGTTATAATCTCTACAAGTTCTCTTTGACCATTACCTTCTACTCCTGCTATTCCCAATATCTCTCCGCTTCTTAGGTTAAAAGATATGTCTTTTACTGCAGTTTTTCCTAAGTCATTTATATATCTTAGATTTCTGACATCTAATACAGCTTCTTTAGGACTACATTTTTCTTTATTAACTGTTAAAATAACATCTCTACCTACCATTAGCTTTGAAATATCTTCTTCAGTTACATCTTTTACTTCAAACACCCCTACACTTTTACCATTTCGCATTACAGTAAGCCTATCGCAAAGTCTTTTTATTTCATTTAATTTATGAGATATAAATACAATAGTATGGCCGCTTTCTTTTAAAAGTACCAATTCCTGAAACAACTCTTCTGTTTCCTGAGGTGTAAGTACTGCAGTAGGCTCATCTAGAATGAGTATTTCTGCACCTCTTATAAGTGCCTTTAATATCTCAACCTTCTGTTTTATACCTACTGGTATGTCAGCTACTAATGCATTGGGATCTACTTTCAAGTTATATTTTTTAGAAAGCTCTTCTGTCATCTTGATTGATTTTTCCTTGTCAACTAATACTCCCTTTGTAGGCTGTATTCCTAGTACAATATTTTCTGCCACCGTAAGAGACGGCACTAACATAAAATGCTGATGAACCATTCCGATTCCATGTTCTATAGCAATTTTAGGTGAAGTAAGCTCTATCTTTTTACCTTTTAGAAATATACTTCCTTCTTGAGGTCTCTCAAGACCAAACAGCATCTTCATCAATGTAGATTTGCCAGCACCATTTTCTCCTACTAAAGCATGTATCTCTCCTCGCTTGATTGAAAAGTTTACACTTTGATTTGCTACAATACCATTTGGGTATATTTTCGTAACATTTTCTGCTCTTAATATATCTTCATGCATAATGCTCCCTCCTTTCGTGCTATCAGTAGTAAAAAGGTACACTCGTGGTTTTATTCAGCAAGTGTACCTTAAGTACTACTACTTAAACTATGGTCTTACAGAATCTCTTATTTGATTAAGTTCATCAGTACTCATTCCCATAGCTGTCTTAACTTTAATGTCGCCGTTTATAAGTTTTTCTTTTATTTCTGATAATTCTTTTCTGATTTCTTCTGGTACTACTTCAGTGTATATTTCATTTTCAGCTAATCCAACACAATCTTCCTTGAAACCTGTAATCTCAGCTTCACCAAATTTTAGTGTTCCTTCCTTATACATTTCTATAGCTCTTACAATAGAATTGTCTACTCTTTTTAGAGCAGATGTAGTTATAAGCTTTGCTTTATCCATATCACTATCTTTGAATAGATGTGCTTGATCAGAATCTACGCCAATAACATAATTATTTGTTTCTTTAGCAGCATCAATCTGACCTAGTCCACCCTGACCAGCAACATTAAATGCAATATCTGCTCCTTGGTTATACTGTGCAAGTGACATTTCTTTAGCCTTTGCAGAGTCTGAGAATGCACCTACATAAGAAATTGCAACTTTCACATCCTTATCTATATATTGAGCTCCTTCAACATATCCTACAAGGAAATCATTAACAACAGGTACATCTACTCCACCTAAGAATCCAATAAGTTTTTGTTCATTAGCTAAAGGCATATCTGATGTTGTCACACTAGCTGCTAGTGATCCTGCTAAAAAAGCAACTTCATTTTGTTTATAAAGTACTGAGTACACATTTGGGAAATCTCCACTGCTATAATCAACATTTGTATCGAAGATTATATATTTCTTATCTGGATATTGTGGTGCAACATTACTTAATGGTTCAGACATCTGCCATGTACCTACTATAATAATATCCCAGTCTTGCTCAGATACATCTTGTAAAGTTGGCTCCCACTTTGTAAGGTCTTTACCCATTTCTATAGTCTTAGTTTCTACCTTATCTCCATATTTTTCTTTCAGCATTTTCATACCATTATCTGCAGAATCAAAAAACGACTTATCTCCTAAACTTCCATTGATCAGCAACGCTACCTTTAGAATATCTTCTTGCTGTTCTGTACTTTCGCCAGCTTGTTCATTGTTTTCAGCTACTGGCTCAGTTTTACTCCCACAACCTACTAAAGCTAATGACAGGACAAGAAGTAAAGCTAGAATAATACTTATAGATTTTTTCATCTAAAATTCTCCCCTTTATGTTTTTTATTTCATAGCATTTCAGCTATTTTTTATTAACTTTATACAAAGCAAAAACTATGCCATAAATAGCATAGTTTAAAAGTATATTTAGAATGAGTTAATAGACTGTATTGATAATTAATTTTAGAAATCTTAAAAGCAATTGTTTATTTTTCGATGATTTTTTTCATCAATTCCGATGATATATTTCATCGTTTATCCTTTAAGCTTGTATATCATACTTATTAAGCTTTTTAACTACTGTTGACTGATCTACCTTTAACACTTCGGCTATTTTTCTTGTAGTCTTGTACTTTTTTAAAGCATTAGTAAGAATCTTTTTTTCTACAATTTCTTTTGCCTGCTTTAATGGCATGATGTTATCATCTGCTATATCGATTACATCACTTCTCTTAATTAAGCTTTCAACATCTTCTCTTCTTATTATATCCTCAGTTGTTGTTAATACAAGTCTTTCTATAGTGTTTTCCAATTCTCTTATATTACCAGACCATGTATTCGTTATAAATATATTATAGGCCTCAGTAGATATTTTTTTCGAAACACCATACTTAGCATTAAATTTTTCTAAAAAATAATGTGATAGTATTGGAATATCCTCTTTTCGCTCTCTTAATGATGGTATATGAACTGGAACTACATTTAGCCGATAAAACAAATCCTCTCTAAACTTGCCTTTACTAACAAGTACCTCTAAATCCCTGTTAGTTGCAGATATAATTCTTGCGTTGAATTTAATTGGCTTTGAGCTCCCTAATTTATAAAAAGCTTTTTCCTCTATTGCATGTAATAGCTTTACCTGCAAGTGTAGGGGCATCTCTCCTATTTCGTCTAAAAAAAGAGTTCCGTCTTCTGCAGCTTCAAATAGACCTTCTTTTCCACCTCTATTAGCTCCTGTGAATGCACCCTCTACATATCCAAATAGTTCAGATTCTAATAGGCTTTCTGGTATAGCACCGCAATTAACTTGTATAAATGGCTTATCTCGTCTATTGCTTATACTATGAATTGTCCTTGCTATTACTCCCTTACCTACTCCTGTATCTCCCGTTATTAGGACTATGACATCAACACTTGCAATCTGATGAATTAGCTTCATTATTTGCTTTATAGAACTACTATTTCCTATGACAATATCATTATCTTTTGTATGCTCTGTAAATATTTCCTTCCTATACCACTCTAGCATTTCTTCGGTCTCAGCCAATTGTTTCTTCAAGTTTTCTATTTCAGTAATATCCTTAGAAATACTAATAATTCTTATCAGCTTACCACTATCATCAAACATGGGTATTCCGGTCACCATCAGTCTTCTTCCTGCTCTTGTAGTTTGAACAAGAGTTACTTTTTTCTTATGCTTTACAACATATACAGCTGTTGATTTAGACAATACTCCTTTTTGTTCCAGCTCTCTAGCATTTTTACCTATCATATCTTTCTCAGGTATTCCAAATAGTTTTTCACATGATTTGCTAACCCGAAGTATTACCCCATCTCCATCAGCAATTACTATTTCATCATATGCACTATCTAATATAAGCTTAAGCTCCTTGTATATTTGCTTATAATGCTCTGCTTGATTTATAGTATTAAACTCTTCGCCTGTAATGTCTTTCATAATCAAACTCTCCTATATAATATAAAGACAAATTTCGATTAATTTCGATAATTAATTATATTATATATTCTACTTTATTTGATGATTTCCTGCATCAAAAATTTGGTATTATCTGATAAAAATCATATTTTTGAGCATTTTAACAAATCTTTCTCTATCTACACCTAGAGCTACTTCAGCATTAGGCTTATTTTTCGTCACTCTGTTCAAGTCTACTACTGTCTTTCCATAAGTAAGTTTACCCTCAGTTTCAATAGCAACGTAGTAGTCTTTTTTTTCTATTATAGTTGGGTCAATGACTGCACCTACAGCTAAAGCATCGTGAATTATAGCCTCATTTAAACCTGCTGACTTTCTTCGAAATTCTAAATTAGAAACTAACAGCTCTTTTACTGCTCCTGATATTCTACTATCTATTGATGTTATTTCTTCAATCTCATTTTCATGGACTACTGCTTTGTGAGTGGCATCCAGTCCTACCATCGTTAAAGGTATCCCTGACTTAAAAACTATATCTGCAGCTTCAGCATCTACATAAATATTGAACTCTGCTGATGGAGTAGTATTGCCAAGACAGCAGGAGCCGCCCATTAATGTAATACGTTCTATCTTATCTTTTATTTCAGGATAGTTAATTAAAGTAATAGCTATGTTAGTTAGTGGTCCTAGAGTAATTAGCTGTAGCTTGCCATTACATGCTTGTGCTTCCTCATATATAGTGTCCCATGCTTTTTTTTCATATAATTCTGCACTACTTTTAGGCAGTACTAAGTCACCTAATCCTGTCTCTCCATGAACCCATTCTGCAGTCTCTAAAGATTTTAATAGTGGCTTAGAAGCTCCTTTTGATACTTTAATTTTTTTACCTGCATACTCTACTAAATCTAGTGTATTTCTGCTAGTTTTATCTAAGGGTATGTTTCCTGCTACTGTAGTCAATGCCCTAACATCTAGCTTATCTGATGAAAAAGCTAAAAACAATGCAATAGCATCATCCATTCCTGGATCTGTATCAATGACAACCGGTATCTTCATTGTTTATTTCTCCTTTACTAATAATTTAAAATTTTATAATTATCTTTAATAATATAACTTATTCATAATATCGTATAGTATTTTCTCCACAAAAAATATATCATAGCCATCAATAAGTTAAGTGACTGAAATCATATTATATGATAAAATGTATTTTAATAATTCATTATTCTGGAAATATTTTTTCTAAAAAGGGGTGAACATATGTCTAAAATTTCTAAGGTTCCTTCTGTTGCAAGTAAAAGAGTACAGAATAGTTATGTAAATAGAATTACGTCCGTTAATAAAAATAACCCAGTTGAGTCAGTCGAGCCAGTCGAAAGAGTATCTAATCAAGTTAGCTATTTTTCTTCTAATTATACTCTAGCATCTGATTTATTCTATAGTAATCTAAATGAATTAAAAAGAGAATATAAAAGGTTTTACCATGACCATAGAAAGCTTGAAGAAGCAATTAAAGACATCGTAGAAGACGATGAGCATTTATTAGAACATATTAAGAATCTTATAGAAAAATATAATATGGCTTTTGAATCACTAAAATCTTTAGATGAATCGATGGGAATGAATAACTCAAAGAAAGTAACGGATGTTCTAGATTATTTCAAAAATCCCCTTACAAATATTGCAATATTAGTTGATGAGGACTATCATATGTGTATAGATGAAAATAAGTTTTTAGATAATATAAAGAATTCTCATGATCCATTAAGATTTTTATTTGAACCGGTAAAAGGATTAATTATAAAACTTTACAATGCATTCAGAGGAATAAAATATAATCCTCAGAATGGTTTTAAGGAAGGCTACAAAGATGTGCTTGATAAAAATGTAAGTGGGGCTCTAATGAACGAAAAGGCATGATTTAAATAACCAAATCGAAAAGCCATTCAAAGAATTTCTTCGAATGGCTTTATTTGATATTATGACATCAGCTTACATATATTATTAGTAAATTCAACAGGATCATCTACTGCTAATCCTTCAATAAGCAATGCTTGGTTATACAGTACATTAGTATACACTTTCAGCTTTTCTTTATCATTTTCAAAAGCAGCTTTTAGAGCTTTAAATACTTCGTGGTCAGTATTAATTTCTAGGATTTTTTCTGCCTTTATTTCTTGATTGTTTGGCATTGTATTTAATATTTTTTCCATTTCTATTGTCAATTCGCCATCAGTTGCAAGACATACAGGATGATTTTTTAGCCTCTTTGATGGTCTCACATCTTTTATTTTATCAGATAAAGCTTCTTTCATAAATTCAAATACCTCTTTATTATCTTGACCCTCAGTTTCATTATTCTCTTTTTCATCCTTTTCCTCTATACCCAAATCTCCACTAGATACAGATTTAAACTCTTTTTCCTTATAGTTCATGAGCATACGTATAGCAAATTCGTCCACATCATCAGTAAAATATAATATCTCATATCCTTGCTCTGATAAGAGCTCAGTTTGAGGCATTTTATCTATTTTTTCAATAGAATCTCCAGAAGCATAGTATATATATTTTTGATCCTCTTTCATTCTATCTACATACTCTTCAAGAGTTACCATTTTCTTTTCCTTTGACGAATAGAACATCAGTAAGTCTTGAAGTGTCTCTTTGTTTTGTCCAAAATCACTGTAAACTCCATATTTTAGCTGTCTACCAAAATTTTCGTAAAATGCTTCATATTTCTCTCTATCATTTTTAAGCATTAGTTGTAATTCGCTCTTGATTTTCTCTTTTATTCTTTTAGCAATCACTTTTAACTGTCTATCATGCTGAAGGATTTCTCTTGAAATATTCAGCGACAAATCTTCAGAGTCTACCATACCTTTTACGAAGCTAAAGTAGTCTGGCACCAAGTCTGGACACTTATTCATTATTAGTACACCACTTGAATATAGCTCTAGACCTTTTTCGTACTCTGTAGTGTAGAAATCATAAGGCATTTTTTCTGGTATAAATAATATAGAGTTATATCTTACTGCTCCGTCAGCACTGATGTGAATATATTTAAGTGGCTTATCAAATCCATAGTGCTTCTCAGAATAAAACTTTTCATAATCTTCTTTTGTAAGCTCACTTTTATTTTTACGCCACATTGGTACCATACTGTTAACAACTTTTTCTTCTACTACTTCTTCATACTCATCCTCTGAACCTTCTTTAAGCTTTCTTGTACTAATATCCATCTTAATAGGATATCTTATAAAGTCTGAGTATTTCTTGATAATTGATTTTAATCTGTACTTTTCTAAGTATTCATCATATTTTTCATCTTCTGTATCTGGTTTTATTTTTAGAGTAATTTCTGTACCTACATTTTCTTTTTCAAAAGGTTCAATTGTATATCCATCTGCACCTATTGACTCCCATTTATATCCCTGATCACTTCCTAGGGCTCTACTTATAACTGTTACTGATTCAGCAACCATAAATGCAGAGTAGAATCCTACTCCAAACTGACCTATGATGTCAAAACCATCCTTCAGCTCATTTTCTTTTTTAAATGCAAATGAGCCACTCTTTGCTATTACCCCAAGATTTTCTTCTAGCTCCTCCTTTGTCATTCCAGTTCCTGTGTCAGATATCGTCAATGTCTTGTTATCTTTATCAACTGTGATCTTTATGTAGTAATCATCTTTGTTAAATGTCATGCTTTCATCTGTTAATGCTTTATAATACATTTTATCAATAGCGTCACTTGAATTAGAAATAAGCTCTCTTAAAAATATTTCTTTATGAGTATAAATAGAGTTAATCATTAAGTCTAGCAGTCGTTTTGATTCTGCCTTAAATTCCTTTTTCACCATTTTCATCTTCTCCTTTCAGGAAGTTTATTCCAAATTGTTAGCACTCTGCTTAATAGAGTGCTAATTATAATTTATCAAATTCATTTCATTTGTCAATATTTTTGTAATATTTTACATGCGAAAGTTCTCTAAAGATTAATTATTTTAAAGGACTTTTTCATTAAGAGCTCTTTTTAGCCTACTTGCTGCACCATATACGGCAATCCCAACAAAAGCTCCAGCACTGTCAATGAATACATCCTTAATCTGTCCACCACGACCAGGTACAAAAAGCTGGTGCAATTCATCACTTGACGCATATACGATGCAGAATAAAAGTGAAAGCACAAAAGACTTAGAACTTTTCATTCCACTTCTCCTTAGTGCATTAGTTACCAATAAGCCAAGTATTAGATAAGCAAAGAAGTGAGCAAATTTTCTTACAAAATGATTAAACTTTGAAACTAAGTCTGCTGTAGTATCACTCTCAGCATCAATGGGAACTAGCTTACCTACTTTTTTGATTACGATTTCTGTTACTTTTTTGCTCATCCCATTAGACTGCGTTGCTGGTTGAGCTGATAGGCTAAAAATAAGAATTAGCCAAAGCAGAACAGCTATCCATGATAAAACTATTATTGTCTTTTGTCTTTTTAATATGTGCATTAGTATTCTTCCTTCTATCATTTTTTCTATTTAAGCAGTTTTATTTAGGAATTACTAACATGAGGTTTCTTTACTGCTTAATTAACTGAAAAATTAATGTATTTGTCTCCATGATTTTATTCCCACCATCTTGATTGTAAGCCATAATAATAAATTAATTATAGTTAAACATATTATTAATAAAATCTGAAACAAATTAAAACTTACAGGCTTTATTAAAATATATATCAAAATAGGAATAAGCACCATCACAGCTCCTGCTAGCATTGCAACAATGACACTTGCACTTTGTTTTACAACTACCATATGAGATTTCCATTCAAGCTTTGGAAGATATAGATTTATTATTATTCCTGCTAGTGAGATATAAAATGCATATAGAGTAGTTGTAAATAAAAATGCTATATAAGATATTAATGTCATTTTAAGTGATACTGCCAAAATCACAGTATTTATAAAGAGAATTGGTAATATAATTGTTAAATTTACGAATATTTTACTTTTTATTATATCTATGGGGTTTATCGGTAGTGATTTTACTATCCAAAGATTCTTCCCTTCTAGTGATATCGATGGCGCAGTTGTACAAGTTAAACATACACATAATGATATAACTGCAGTAGCTACAGGCACTATAAACTCATTTACCATCGGAAACTCCAGCATTTGAGCCATATTTTCTCCTCCAAATATAGCTATTCCTATAGTAACAATAGTCATCATTACAGAACCCATAGAAGTATTTAGAACATATATATAGGATGAAAAATAGAAATTTATTTCCTTTTTATAAAGTGCTTGTAATACAGATGATACCTTAAGTGATGTCATCTTATAACTGGCTGCCTTATATCTTTCATTCATTTTGGAATTAATAGTTTTAAAACTCCTAGAAAATAATAAAACAAGCAGTATAAATGGTAGTACAGATATTAAAATAAATATTAGCAAAGATACTGTATTGAGATTCTCCAGAGCATGAACAAAAAATCTTGTAGGAAAATACAACTGTGCCATATCACCAATTAATATGGCAGAATTTTGTACACGTTCAGCAGATACGTTGTTCATAAAATAAGAACCTACCATTAAAGCTAGAATTAAAAGAAAAGAACCAATTATCATAACAATATTTGTTGATCTGAACTTTGTAGATATCTTTCCCAAAGCAAGAGACAATAAAGCTCCAACAGACATTGGAATAAGACTTACAAAAACCATGGCTATGAAAGCAAATGCATAGTATACAATCCCGCTTGATGACTTTATTCCATAAGCTAACAATGAGGGTACTCCAATTATAACACATATAATTAAATTGGTTCCATACAATAATGACAGTTTACTTACTAGTACCTCAGATGTTTTAACCGGCAGCGACATAAGCAAATCATAATCTTTAAAGGAATATAAATATCCTGAAGCTTTGTAAACACTCATGAGTAATGATACTGCGCTTATGTTAATTAGAGTGATGGAAAGTATGATATTTAAAGCATTAAGCTTTAACAGATAATCTGATATCATAAAGAAATAAGCAAGCATTCCTGAAAATACTGTTGAAAATGCCAATAAAATTATTATTCCAATAAATATCATCTTTGTTTTTTCAGTTTTTGAAGGCTCTTTAAAAAGTCTATTTAAGCTAAATGAATTTAGAACACTAGCCTTAATGAGCAACTTAGCACTATTCATTATCAGTTACCTCCAAAAATAGTTCTTCTAGTGAGCTATCACCCTTAACTGCTTGAGTTTCTCCACTAGCAATTAGCTTTCCAGCTTTAATTATAGCTATTTTATTGCATAGTTTTTCTGCAACCTCTAAAACATGAGTTGAAAAAAATATTGCACTACCATTTTGACACATATCTTTCATATATTCTTTTAAAATATGTGCTGCTTTAGGATCTAATCCTACAAATGGTTCATCCAGAATCAGAAGCTTTGGCTCATGTATTAAAGCAGAAATAATCACAAGCTTTTGCTTCATACCATGAGAGTATGACGATATCAAGTCTCCAAGATGTTTGGTAAGCTCAAATGAATTCGAATACCTTTCTATCTCTCTTTCTCGAATTGTTTTGGAAACACCATATATATCTGCTATAAAGTTTAAATATTGTATACCAGTCATATTCTCATATAAATCTGGATTATCTGGAATATACGCCATTTTCCTTTTGCACTCAATAGGATTGTCCTTTATAGACATTCCGTCAATAAATATATCGCCATAATTAAAGTCCAGTATCCCTGTAATACATTTAATTGTTGTTGTCTTTCCAGCACCATTATGACCTATAAATCCATATATATCCCCTTTGTCAATACTCAAACTAAGGTTATCTACTGCTTTTTTGCCTTCCTTATAGGTTTTTGAAAAGTTCTTTATTTTTAACATTCTTTGTTACCCCTTTCTTTCCCTTTTTGTTTATTCTTTCTTACAACAAAAAAGTAATAAAATATTAGTGGAGTCGGAAATTGAAGTAACCCCCAAAAGCCCCAAAACCATGGAAAAATTCCACGTTTTTGTGCATCTCTAAAAATCCATAAAGCTTGACCAAACAATATTAAAGCTAATAAAGGCAAAGTAATCGTCCAAAACCATGAAGGGTAGTTATTTAACGAATGCATATTTGTCATTGAAGCTTTGCCTCCTTTGATATCATTCTCATTATAATAAGTCCTCCAACAGGTATTACAAAAGATAAAATCTGTATAATAATAAAGGCTGAATAGAACAATTTATACACTGAAAATAAAATAGCGATAACGGCTGCTGCTATGGCACAAAATATTGATATTTGCTTGCTTTGCTTTTTTGCTATTTTAAGCTGTTCATCTGATACAAAGTCAACAAACCACATTAAATCTGGACCTTTTATATCTGTATTATCAATTACTTTTATTGCTTCCGATATTTGTTTTTCTATATTGTTATCATTCATAAGAATGCAGCTCCTTTCTCATCGCTTTTATTCCATTTGAAATCCTTGACTTGACAGTTCCTATAGGAATTTTTAAGTAATTTGCAATTTCCTCATAAGATAAGTCAAATCCATATTTTAGAATTATAGGTGCCTTAAGCTTAGGTGAAAGCTTGTTAATTGAGAAAACAACTTCATTTTTCTGCAGGAAGTCATCTAAAGAAGTAGATAATATTTCAATACGCGAGTTTTCAAGCTTATACTTTTCAAAACGCTTTTGTTTCCTTATACGATCTATTAGTATATTTTTAGCTATTGCAATCAACCACGTAGCAAATGAAGATTTCTCGATGTTGTATGTGTTTATTTTTTCGATTGCTTTTACCATGGTGTCCTGAGTAATGTCTTGGGCTTCAAAATCATTCAGCGTTATTTTAAGTAGATATTTGTATACAGTTGAATAATTTTCATGAAGCAACTGTGCCAAGGCATATCTATTCCCACTTTGAGCATCTTTTATTATTTCAATTGTCTTTTCGTTCAACTGCATCACCTCTTAAAAAGAGTTTACATCTGTTATACGTTTTACTATATTGTTTTGTTCAATTCATTTATACAAAAACCTTGTTTACTTTTTACTTTCTTCCTTTTATAATTTAATCCCTAGTTTATATACAAAAAAACCTCCTGACTTTATTTTGCCAAAAGGTTTTTTCTGAATTCATATTTTGTATTATAAACTTTACTGTGATCCATGTAATCAATAAATTTACTCATTCAATTGAAGTGCGAGCTTTGCTGCGCCATACATACCTGCATCATTTGACAGATTTGCTGGAATAATGGAAAAGTAGGTTTTGCTGTTTAGTCTTTTCCTAAACTGTTCTTCTACACTATCTAACCAATACTCTTTAGACCCTATTACGCCCCCTCCTATCACTACTACTTCAGGATCAAACAGGTTTTTAAGGCTTACTAGATAAATGGCAAAGTTATTAATAAAATCATTTACAATAGATTTGCATTTTTCATCACCATTATGAGCTTTCTCAAATATTTCTTTACCAATTAAGCTTTCTTTATATTTTTCTTTATATAGTCTTTCTATAGCAGTTCCTGATAAATATTGTTCTGCACATCCATTTTGTCCGCAGTTGCATTTTATACCATTAGGATATAGTATCATATGCCCAAGCTCTCCAGCCTGCCAGTTTTGACCTCTTATTATCCCTGACTTTTCTGTGTAAAATGCTCCTCCTACTCCTGTCCCAAGAGTAATCATTATAAAGCTGTTAAAGTCCTTTGCAGAACCAAGCCATCCTTCTCCTATAGCTGCTACGTTTGCATCGTTATCTACTATAACTGGAATAGAAAACACATTCTCAATTTCTTCTTTAATATTAGTTCCACCCCAATTAGCTATAGTTTCACCTGAAAATGTTACAGTTCCAGTATCTACGTTAATAAACCCTGGGGTTCCTATGCCTACAGCATCTATGTGAAACTTTGCTGTTAATTCTCCTATAGCCTTTTTCAATTTATTTAATATATGGTCTCTTCCTTTGTTTCTTTCAGTATCTAACCTTATCCTATCAATAATGATACCTTCTTCATCTATTACTCCAATATTTATCTTTGTTCCTCCGATATCTATTCCAATAGCTTTTTTCATTAATTTAGCACCTGCCCAGTTTTTATCAATATATCCTTTAATTCGTCATAAGGAAGCTCTCTGAATACTGTGTTTTTCTCTAACGACAGCACAGCGGCTATACCTGCTGCTTGACCTAGTGCCATACAAATAGGAGAAACTCTTGTAGATGCAAATGCTTCATGTGTAGCCGAAATAGTTCTTCCAGTGACTATTAGGTTGTTTATCTTTTTAGGAACAAGACATCTATAAGGTATTCCATAGTATGTTCCCCATTTCATCTCTTTTATCTCGAGACTTTTTCCTTCTGGGTCATGTATATCTATCGGCCATGAGCCTAGTGCTATAGTATCATCAAATAACTTTCCTTCTACAACATCAAATTCATTTATTGTATGATCTCCTACTATCCTTCTAGACTCTCTAACTCCTATCTGATTTCCTGACTCCATAAGTATAGCATCCTCAAATCCAGGTATAAACTTTTTGAAGAAACTCATTATTTCAAACACTTGCCTTCTGCCCTCGATAGTAGCATCACTTAAATCAAAATCTCTAACAGATATCTTATCTATAATCCTAGACATATTTACTGCTATTTCTCCTCTTCTGTTAAGCTCAAAAAATAATACTCTATCTCTATTTAATGTCAGAACTCTCTCTTTCTGTGCTTCTGATACTTGCTTAAAAAATCCTGATACAGCTATTCTCTTTGCTTCTCCTAGTGAGCCAAGCTTAGAATGAACTACAAATTCTTCAGGATTTGCATCTGCATATTTTACTACTTTATTTATATCTACATTTCCTACCTTAAACATCATAGACATGGGCTGACATTTCCCATCCTTATCTCTTCCTACTGTCATTGGAACTCCAGAGAGATATGCTAAATCCCCATCTCCAGTAGCATCTATATATCTATTTGCTTTTATCTTATACAATCCTGACCGTGTCTTTACCACTATTGACAATATATTGTCTTTTTCTATTTCTGCACCTATAAGCTCTGTATGGTACAAAATCTGAACATCTTCCTCTAGTAGAAACTCCTGTGCAGCATATTTATATATTTCTGTATCAACTGGTGTTATGCTTGCTCCTACTCCTAGGGGATCGATTGTGTGTCCAATGGTACCACCTAGTTCTGATATTTTATCTATAAGCTGCTGTGCATACCCATTTATTATCTGTTTGTCTCCTGCATGAAAACTCATCAGTGGGACTACCAAACTCATAGTTGCACATCCGCCCAAGTATCCGTTTCTTTCTATTAACATTACTTTTTTTCCTTCTCTACTCGCCGCCTTCGCAGCTATTAGACCTGAAGGACCTCCGCCTATTACTGCTATTTCTGTAGTTAAAAGCTGTTGTACCTTCATAGCTACCTCCATATATTTACTCTATTTCAAACTGTCTATTGCATTTCTAAACTCTTTGGTTTTTTCATATAATATATCTGCTTCTTTTCCTGTAACCACTGCACCTATCATTATAGCATTTAATCCCATTTTTGTTAATACAGAAACCTGCTCTGGTGTTATCTTTCTTTGTGTAGGTATCACTATAGGTTTCTTCGTAGCGTTTCTAATTGATTGATACTTCAATATTTCTCTCACTGTAAGTGGGTCTCCATATGTCTCAGGGTCCATGATAGAACATTCTAGTACATCTATTGGCAGTGAGTCGTATGCCTTCACCCAATCTATATCATATTCATTTGTAATGGCTACCATTTTGTATATATTATCTGTATGCAGAACTAATGGGTTCATATGTTTATCATAAAGTGATACAAAGCTAAATCCAGCTTCTATTGCCTTTTCAATCTCAGTCATAGGTATATCATCACTTCCACCTGCAACTATACCTATGGGAAGTTTGTTTTCATTGCATAGTGAAATTATTTCTGCTAATGTCTTCATTTCTTCGTCTAATGAACCAAAGCTATTGCCACTAGCTCTATGTGCTACGTTTATATGAACTTTTAATGCATCTGCACCACCATTAATTGCTGCTTTAGCTAGCTCTACATTGTTTTTAGGCAAACTAACAATAAGTGTAATTTTCTCATTATTTAACATTTTCAAATAATCCCTCATATTAAATTCTCCTTTTTGTTATAAATAGTCAGATATTTCTTTGTGAAGCTCCTTTAAAAACCCATCAAGCCTTTCATAAGTTATCTGCGATGATGCTAATAGATATATATAATCTAGCCATTTAGGATGCACCTGTAGTCCAACAATCTCTTTACAAAACATATGTGCAGCTATTTCCCTTGTTTTTAAAATAGTTGATTCTCTTTTTTTCCCAAATAGTCTGAATAATTTTACCTTCTTCATCTTAAGATTTGTTAGACCTAACTCTTCATTTTCTAAAAAATGAAATAATTCATGTGCAATATGTATGTCAATTATCTTATCTTGGGTAATGGAAAGCCCCATTTTGACACCTTCAAACTGCTCACACATCTCGTCTATTGAGTTTCTGTAAATGTTTAGTGTTTTTTCATGATGAATATATTCTGCTCTTATTTTAACTAGCTTTACCTTAGGAGCTTTATCGACTATATTTACTGTGATATCTTTTTCTTTGCATATGTCTATCAAGCTGTTATCTGGATATTTACTTTTAATTTCCTTTGCAGCAATTTTCCCTACATTCATAGGATCTATAATGTATTTCTTCATATCCTTTTTAGGTATTTTTGAAAACACATTATCCTCTTTTAGCTCAGCGTATGACATTATCTGATCAGTAGCCAAGCTATTTAATGCTTTTATATCCAACTCTTCTCACCTCTTATCTAACGAACTATAAGTATTACTAGCTCATCATCCTTTGAAAGCTCACTAAACTCCATTTCTGCTATTGAAAGTATCTGATCTTTTTGACCTAGTCCTGATAAATCAATTATTCTATGACCATAAACGACATATGCTTGAGGAAGCTCAGCACCTGCATCTCCATATATTGTATTCTCTTCTATAAAGTTATCTAAATCTGACATTATCCTAGACCCATTTGTAATTTTAACTGTTCCCCAGTTTTTCTGAAGTCTTATAACTCCTTCATTATCTAATAGTCTTATTGGTGTTTCTTTTTTCTTCATAAGACCAAATAGCTTCTTTTTATAAACTAACCCTCTAAAAACATTGAAATTTCCTGTTTTACATAAAAGGTCTGTATCATCATTAGTACAGTTCATAGACTTAGCTGCTGTCTCTATAAGCGCTTTGGCTGATAGCTCTTTATTTAGTAAATCTTTTGTTCTAAGCTCTGTGGCTCCAGTTGCTATTGCTCTAACAATATTTTTCTTTTTATCTATTTCTATAGTTATCTCTACAGTTTCAGGCTGAGCTCCTGAGCTTACTGCTTGGTTAAATACTTCTTTTCTTATAGCTTTTATATCTTCGTTTGTAGGGTTAGCTATAGTTCTCTCTACTACATCTCTTATCATGGCAAGAGCTACTCCTATGGTTGAGATATACGGTGCATTCTTAGCTATCTTATGCCTATAGCCTGTCATCTTTGCTAGGTAAGGAACTACTACTGCACCACTTCCTCCACCACCTACTAAGCTTATGATTGATTCTGTTAGTTCATAGTCTTTTACCATTTCATCTACTACTTTTTTAACTTTTTTTATAGCTATCTCCATTACTTGATGTACTGTTTCTTCTAATGTAATATTCAATTCCTTTGCTAATGCTTCAAACGCTTTTTTTGCTTCTGCTATATTTCCTCTAGCATAGTCACCCTCCGGTATCATACCCGCAATATTTGCTGCTCCTGCTAGAGTTAGAGAATAACTATTTCCTTGTTCTGTTTCTATAATTGCATATTTTTTTTCATCTCCAGCTTTAGGACTTATATATTTTAGTTTTGGATTTTTTATCTCTCCGTCTTTTGAAAATACCTCGTATCCGAGTCCTGCTATGTGAGCACTTCTAGGACCTACGTCAACAATCTTGCCATTATCCACCTTAATCATGCTTCCCCCGGCTATTCCTATTGTTCTTACATCTAAGGAATTTAAGTAGGTTTTGTGACCTCCAATCTCAGCATACTTTACCATTACTCTACCGTTTTTAATAACTGAAATATCCGTACTCGTTCCTCCTACTTCGAAGAAAATACCATCTGATATTTTCTCGTACATAAGAGCTCCTGCTACTCCTGCTGCTGGGCCTGAAAGCATAGTGAGTATAGGTCTTTTCCTAACTTCATCTATTGTCATAACTCCACCATCACACCTCATTATCATTAGTGGAGTTTTAATTCCCGATCTCTTAACACTATCCTCTGTCATGTTTGCTGTTTCCATCATTTTAGGTATTATACTGGCATTTATTACTGCTGTTCTTGTTCTAGTCTTTAATCCGTATAGCTTTGATATTTCATGTGTTGCTGTCCCATACAATCCTTTGTTTCTTACAATTTCTAAAACTTTTTCTTCATTTTCTGGATTATCTACACTATATGATTCTGCTGCTACTATTGCAGGAATATTCTTATTCTTGAATTCTTCTATGTTCTTTTCTATCTCAGATGTATTACCATCTAACTCTTTTGAATCTATAAAAAAGTGTTCAGTTTCTAGAAATTTACCTTGTGCTAGTTCTATATTTCCTACTTGTGTTTCTGTTTTACTCTTCATAGCATCTAGTCCCGTTCCCATTGCTACTATTCCTATCTTTGAAACGTCTCCTTCTAACAGAGCATTGGTCGCTTGAGTAGTACCATGGGCAATGAAAGTGACATCTTCTGGATCTATGTTGTACTCTTGAATGATTTTTTGTATTATGTCAACTATTCCTTTTGCTACTCCTTCCTCTGTATCATGAGTCGTAGGAATTTTCTTTGTGGCTATGACTTCGTATGTGCTATTATCAACTACTGCAGCATCTGTAAACGTTCCTCCTACATCTATACCTATTCGATATTTTCTACTGCCCATTTATTTTCCTCCTTTATCAGTTTATGTATTATACATAAAAGCAGGGATTAGCCTGCTTTTACGTAGATTACATTTTTACCATATAAATAGGGTTGTATATATTAGACATACTACAGCTACACCAAATACATATGGGAATGTTTTCTTTAACAATGCTGATGTGTCTATTTCTAAAAAGTTTGCTGCCCATACATTGTGTGTATTTGTTGGATCTGCAACGTCTTGTACTGCACTTAACGCCAATAGTGCTGCTGTTATTGTCATTGGACTTAATGTTCCTGCTGCAAGCATTAATCCTGCTATACCGCTTCCTAACCCCCATAGGTTGAGTGGTCCACGATATAGTGCAAGTGGTGATAGTATTGCAAAGAATAATATGTATGTTATTTTTGATGATGGTACCACAGCTGTTATTATTGGCTGCATAATAGCTGCAGTTGTTTCGTTCATTACTGCGAGTAAAACCATTCCGATTCCTATCATCAATGCAATTGCTGGAGCTACATCCTTTATTCCCTCTATTAAGCTGCTCGATAATATATTAACTATATCTTTTGGTTTTGTCGTAATTATTCCATATAATGCACCTGACAATATTGCTGGTATTACATGAACCTTCCATACAAATACTAATAATATTGGTATAAGAGGTGTGATAAGTGCGTAAACTGGAACATTCTTCTTATCCGAATCTACCATATTTGAATTTGGCATTGCCCAAGCTGTTCTAGTTCTACCTTTTCTTACATTTACTAAGATAAATACTGTTGTTGCTACTGCTGTTATTGCTCCATATACTAATGCAAATACCTTAAGCTCTTGAACAGGTATTCCTAGTACATCACTATAGAATGCATAGTTATACATGTTAAATAGTATGCCTATTTTAAAAGCTATCAGCATTATTGACCCTGCTGCTATTCCATCTATTCCTACTGATATCATTATAGGAAGCACTATTGTTCCTACCATGATAAATGCTCCTAACCCACCTATTGATGTAAACACAAATGCTACAGCTGCAGCTATTACTAATGCTACTATTACTGGGCTGTCACCAGCTAGCTCTGCTGCTCTTTTTATTATTGAGTTTGCTATGCCTGTTCTATTGATTACTTGTGATAGCATACCCCCAAACATTGCTGCTGCCATTGCACTTGAAAGTCTTACTGCGCCATCTCCTATTATCTTTGTTAGTATATCGTTTGCAGGTATTCTAGCTATTATTGCGATTAATATTGCCATTACAGGGAGTGCTATTATTGCAGGAAGTTTTCTACTCATCATGCCTACTGCACATAAAACAAATACTAAAAGAATTAATATACCTTGTAACATTTAATTTGCTCCTCCTTTTTTTGATAATGAATAATGGATTACTATTGCTGTCCTCCTTTCAACATTTTAAATATCAAGTATTTTTTTATTTATATATTTGATTCCAAAATAAATTGAGCCGTATAGCTGAGCCATCTCATCTATTTCTGAAAGTCTGATATCAATTGGAATAATAGAAATAGCTTCAAGATAGCTTCTTATTTGTTCAAATAGCTCTGTCCCAAGCTCTATAAACATCCCTCCTAGTAAAACTACATCTGGGTTCAGTATAGTTGCTGTATTGTGTATACTTATAGTGAAGTATCTAGATACTAGCCCTAGCACTTCTATAGCAACTTCATCTTTTAGCTCTATAGCTTCTTTTAAAAGCCTTATGGTCATATTTGAAAAATCATCTTTTGTCTTTTGTTTGATGTATCCACCTTTTTCTGAAGACAACTCAAATGCATATTTTAATATATTTCTGTTAGAAACTATATTTTCTAAATAGCTTTTTTTACAATTTCCTGACAGAAGACATTTTTCATCAAGAAGCATGTATCCTATTTCACCGGCACCAAAGCGGCTACCTTCATATAGCTTTCCATCGATAATTATCCCTGATCCTACACCCGTTTTTTCTGGACTTATATAAACTATGTTGTTATATGACGCTTCTGGAAGCTTCCAATACTCTCCTATTGCCTTTGAGTTAATATCATTCTTTATTTGGATATCAATATTGTAATTGGTTAACATATAGTCTTTAATAAGCTCTCCCTGTAACTGAGGAAATATATTTGAAACTTTAACTATATTGTCATCAACAATACCTGGTAAAGATATTACTATGCACTTTACTGTCGATAGTAAAATTTGTGTATTATCAAAGATAATTTTTATGCTATTATCTATTTCTGATAGAATTGTTCCTTTGTCTAGTCCAGAAAAATCTTTCTCAATTTTATACTCAAAAATAATATCTCCTTTTAAGTTAGATATAGCAGAAGTTAGCTTATCTTCTTTTAATGCCAGAGCAATAATATAGCAATAATCATAGTTGTACTCTAATACTATTGGCTTTCTTCCACCACTAGACTCTCCGATTCCCGTTTCTAGTATTATTCCTTTTTCTAATAAAAGCTCTATGTTCTTAGATATACTAGGAGCGCTGAGCCCCAATTGCTTTGAAAGCTCTGCTCTTGATATAGAGCCACATTGTTTTATTTTTTCTAGTATAAGTGCTTGATTTTTGTATTTTAAAGAAATACTATTTAATCCTTTATCCATTTTTGTCATAGTATCTTCCTTTCACTTAGGTAATTATTATACATACTTAATTAAGTTAATTAAGTATGTTGATTTTATTATATATAAGTTTTTTTACTTTTGCAATAATATTTTGAAAACATTTTCATAAGATTTTAACCATTAAAACTAAAGAACTGATAAGCTGTTGATATGCCTATCAGTTCTTTAGAATATATTATATGAAATTTTACTATCTAACTGCTTTAAGTTCACTAATTTCCGACCAATTTTTAGCAGTTACTTGTTCTACTATATTAATATCTTTCTTGATTTTATTTATATCTTTCTTTATGGCTTTTATATCACCTTCTATATACTCTATCTTTTCTATTGAATTTGATTGTAGTTGTAGCTTCTCTTCAATTCCTCTCAACAATGCTCCATGCTCTTCTTTTATCCCCTCTACATCTATTTTTAATGAATCAAGCCTTTTGACCATACCTTTTGTCTCTGTTTCTAATGAATTTAGCCTTTCACTCATACCCTTTGTCTCTGTTTCTAATGAATTTAGCCTTTCACTCATGCCCTTTGTCTCTGTTTTC